>JAGBUS010000048.1 GCA_017630735.1 Alistipes sp.
CGTATATTATTCTTTGTTATCTCAGCCAAGAAGCGTTGCTGCTCAGGGCTATTCTCATCATAATCAAGGCCATCAGCCTTGCGTGCCTCCCACACCTTCATATATATAGGCTTCGAGCGCGACGGTGGGCGATTGATAATCTCCATCGACGAGGCATCGACACCCAGCACCTGCTTGATTATCGCGCGTATAGGCTCCATAAGTTGCGCCTGCTGTGGGAGGATAACCGTATTCAACGCCACCTCATACTCATGCAGGATTCTATCTGTCGAGAATCCAGAGGAGTAATCCAAGCCACTCAGCGAGCGGAACCACGAGTGTGCAACCACAAGATCCGACTCAGCCTGCGAGTGCAACGTGTGCCAATCACCATCTGAGGAGGTGTCAATAGGTATAAATCGCGAGTTATCGTTCTCGCTATCACCACGTAGCACAAATAACACCTGACCAGGGTTTCCTGCGAACTTCTCCTCAGCAATACGCACAATACGATCTGCCTCCTGCTCGCTATCCACAGCATTGTCAAGCATCATCACACCCGACAACTGAAAAGCATTATCGATGCGCGAGATATTCCAATGGTCAGTCTTATATACTATTGCCGCGGCATCAAGACCCGCAATATAGGGTGCCAAGCCATAGTGCGAGAACATCGGCTCATAACTCTTATAGTGTACCACTGCACGCATCGTACCATCCTTATCTCTCTGGAAATCGGGATATAGAGCCACCGTTGCTGCCTCCTGAGGACGATATGCCGACCAGTTGTGATGAATAACAACACTCTTCGAGTCCTCCGAAATACGACACTTCGAAGCATCAATATGATAAAGCGATAGGAACGAGTGCTGCTCGTCTGTCACCACCTCCATAAAGGCATTTCCGAACATCGCCATATCCATCGCCAACCGCGACAGCACGCTACGCAACGTCTCGCCATCGCCATTCACACACTCCACCAAGTGGCGCAACTGAGGCAGACCATCATCACATATAACACCCTTGCCCGCAATATAGTCAGCTTTATCATTGATTATTCGACGATGAGCCACCGAGCGACGCGCCAACAGCGATAATGCATTGGGCAGTAAGTTATCACCTCCCCAACGCCACACCTTATTTACCTGTGAAGCAGCTCTTCCGCCCGAGCCCAAGAGGGGCTCGGAGCGGTTTGAGGCGATAACTACACGTGTAGTCTTCTTCTTTGTCATAATTTATAACCTTTTGTGGTTAACTAAAACATAGCCCATACAATAAGCTTCTCATCAAGAATCTCCGTTCCTGCCATGAAGATTGCGCGCTGTCGATTCTCCATAGCATCAGGGTTGTACCACATGCGCACCTCAGAGCCTGGGTAGTCAGAGGTATTTACCGCAAGCACAAGATTACGGCGATCGGTAAGCAGACAATACGATGGTGCGCTACCATTTTCGTCAGTAATATACTGTGTTACACCCATATCAATAAGCTTAATGCCGTGATATGACAACTCACGTCGTCCCGACACGAGGTCGATATATGCTCCATCGGTAGCATGACTATCGAGATACTCCTCATACGCATCACAAATATCCGTAGTAACAAAGTATGCCAACTGACCCTCGCCACGTAGAGCCTTAAGCTCTGGGCGCGCTGCTGCCCACATACCCTTAAGCAGCTCCACGACATTATCCGCCGTAATAGGCGTAGACGTAGCATCGTAGTGAGGAGCCGCATTAGCTATGCTATAATTTGTAGCACGTGTAATGAAACCATCCATCATATTATACGACTGACCCTTCGTGCTACCAATCCACATCATCACACGTAGGCTCTCGGCGATAGAGGCACGGAATAGCTCTGTCTCCGCCTGCTCAAGCTCTGTGCCTGTGAGGTCATCAAGATTAACATCTGCACGACCTGCAATAAGCTCATATACACTCTGGAAGTAGTCCGATGCCGAGAAGCCCACCTCTGCCTTTAGCTTGCTCATATCGATGCGCTTCTGCACACGTGTAGCATTATCGCCACCATTCCATCCTGCACTGTATCTCTTGAGCACATCGGAGTTAGGGCTCCACATCTGGATTGTTGTAGGCATAGGCATATTGTACATTACACGAATACCGAGCTGCTCGGCATTCTCGCCCACGAACATCGGACGGAAGAAGATTGTCTCAAGATCCTTCTCTACATAAGTCTTTGGCTTTTCAATAAGTCCCATAATTTTAAAATGTTTTAAGTGTTAAAAAATTTGTTTTGATGGCTATACCACCACTCTTTTCTCATTATCGCATACGCATGTTGCGAGCATCCTCCTCATAGGCAATCTCTCGTGAGGAGTACTTGACATCTATCGGCTCAGGGTCATGAATACTTCTTACCTTTGTTGCCTCGGCACTACGTTGCTTCTCAACTAAGAGCCTTGACGACATACCCACGCTCTTATACGCCTTTACCTCAGGTTGCTCCATGCGCGAGGAGTGATTGACATCCACAATAGGCATATCAGCATCACCTTCCATCGCGCCATCACCCTCATTATCAAAACCTAAGCTTCTTAGCAGAGCCATCACACCGCGCTTTGTGCGCTCAACTAACGATGTCGACGGAGAGACTACACTCTCCTCAATAACGCCATCAACAAGACCCTCGGCAATCGCCTCAGCAGGCGACAACCACCTACCACGACCACCATTATCCGACATCAACAACGCAATATCGTCTACACTACGTCCTGAGCGCGTTGCATATATCTCTGCCAAACGACGATCCGTCTGCTGCAACATCTCAACCTCTGCCATCAGCTCCTCGGCATTACCCTCGGTAGCACATATCGAGTTATGGATAAGGTAGAGCGATGAGGGAGCAACCAAACGACACCCCTCGCTTGCTGCCTGCGCCACGATTGTTGCAGCCGAAGCGGTATATCCATAACAGCATGTCACAACCTTTGCCCCTGTAGCGCGCAGTGCCTCATATATGAGTATAGCATCATTTACATCACCTCCCGTAGAGCGGATATTTACACGTATCTCACTATCGCGAATATCGGCAATACGCGCTACACACTCCTTGAAACGCTCATACGTAGCCACACGGCTCTCTGGATTGTCGAACTGCCACGACTCATCCACACCTATCGTTCCCTCGATATCGATTACCGAGCAATCAACCTCATTCTTAATTTGAATCTGTTCTCTCATTTGACTAACAATTAAAATAACCTAACTTTTACGACTAACATTGCAACCACCGCCTGGCGGATCACGAACACTGATTTTTGTATCCATCAGTCACACAACACTCTTTGAAACCTGCATCTCGCAACACCCTGCACGGCATCATACGACACTATCTCCTCAAGACGGAACAACGAACTATTACCTCCCACCTGCAACCTAAACCGCGAACGTATGGTCGCCCCATCACTATCGGGGTCGAACAGCGCGACATATTGCATTGGCGACAACGACACATTGAGCGTAACCATCTGACGCATAGCATACTCACTTAGCTGATTATCATAAAAGCGATGCAAACCAACACACCCATCCCTATCCTCAAAGCAGAGTGTTTCGCCCCTCTGTGGCGCGTGAAATGCCACAAGCGGATAGGTCGTCATTCCGCCACCCATAGGCAATACCTCACCTTGAGGTAGCTGTTCCATGCCATGATAAAGCACTATGCGAGGCTCGACATACTCCTGGTCATCGATAATATCCCTATCACCCACCGTGAGTATCGCTGCCGAAGGAGCATCGCTAACGGCTCCTGTCATAGATGCTGTTGCCGAGAATACGGGGTTAAGCATGCTCTTAGCACTCTGCTTTGCAGCATAGTTCGAATTCTCAGCTATAAACACTCCAAACTCCCCAGCCGAGTCCGCTGTTAGTCGCTTTGTAGCGCCATCCGAGGGCTGATAGCCTATGCGTGTGATATAAAAGCTATCGACAGCAGACTCCTCAACCACAACATCACCCTCAAGCTCTATATCACGCCAATCAACCTCCGCACCAGCGAAGAAGTCATCGTACGGCTCGATATATATCCTCTTCGAGGCGTTATGGGTATAGATACATAGGTTGAATAGATGGGATAACGCCTCCAGCAAATCTGCCTGTGTAATATCGTGGTTTGCCACATCCTTAAACTCCACTCTATCGCCATAACCCGCAGCACCTCCGAATATTGGCACTATGCTACACCCCGAATGAAGCGTTAGGCATTGCCCCTCATCTGCGCCATAGAAGTATATCTGCTTGAAGACCTTGGGAGATGTAGGACTAAGGCTCTCATTGGGCGTTCTTATGGTCACATTGACATCTAAACGCCCCGTCTCCTCAACATACCCCTCATACAGAGCCCAATCCCCGCTATGCTCCACAAACACCTCACTATCCGACGCCCTACTAAGGAGCTTTGCCTCGCCAGCAACTCCCACCTTAAACGAAACCGTAGATATCGCCCCAGTGACCTCGCCCACACCATCAAGCCAATAGCTCTTCGCAGGGTCATAATCGAAGATAAACAGACGATACTGCACACCTGGAACAACCTCATGCCTATAATCACGAAAATGATTACACAAGCCCACCTCCACATAACACTCATTACCCAGGTATATCTTATCAAATCCTCGCAACTTTGAAGATGACACGATGCGATAATCGGTGGTATATCGCAAATGAACGTCAAACGCAACACCTATCTCGCGCTTCGGCGTGAATGTTGGCACACCATCCTCAAACGTAAAGCAACCGCCATTGTCGTAGGCTCCAGTCATCGGGTTACCCTTATCATCCACACTATTAGGATTTACCGTATCAACAATAGCACCCACGCTCGATATGCCCTCTGTGATCCATGCATCCACTCGTCCTATCTGCGATGCCTGAGCCGTCACTTTTTTCGTTCTAAGAGCCTTAAATCCCATCGACGCGTATGCCTGCTCGCTCTTTACCCGCTTATACGCTCCACTAATCATCAGCTTCTTGGCAAGTGGTGTACTAAGGAAGCTACTAACTATCTGATAGCCACTCGACTGAGCAATGCTATCGACTATGGCACTGACCGAGATAAAGGGGTGATAATCCTGCGTCAACAGCGGCTGCTGCGGCACATATAACCCCGTAGGTTCCTCCTCAGCATAGCTATCACGATGCAAGGGCAACATCCTCACAGCACCACCATCTCGCCACGACTCGATAATATCGCTAAGGACCATATTACGGTTTGCCACAATCGCCGTGTCGCTCAATTGCGTCTTTGCGGCACTATCTGCCCACTCAGCACCTCCAGCCCTCAGCCTGAGACAATAGACCACACCTCTCTTTCCACTCTTAACACCCAGCAATATCGCCACACCCGAAAATACAACTACACCATCTACCTCAATATCGGCACGATGCAGTGAGCCGTTAAACTCCCGTGTGCGGTAGAGCTCCTCGCTATGTCCAAACAACTCTCGCGTCGCCTGTGTCGAAGCAATATCCACCTCAACCATCGCACCTTCGCGCCAACCCTCAACACCTCGCAACATCGAAAATCTATATAGCGGAAGCTCTACCCTATCATCCGCCAATGGCACCTCAACTCCATCAACTAACACCCTCATAATCGTCACTTTAGCTTTTTTCTACTCTTAACCTCAATTTGCAGATTCTTACCACCTGGCGTATCCCCCAAATCTATCTTTCGCGTAACCAATTGCACACTATGGCACGTTCCGCCCTTATCGACATATAGGTTGTCGGCAAAGGGTATTTGCCCAATACGCGCAAGCTCATCTGCCACTTCATACGCCGAGTAAAGAGTGTATAGATACTCCTTGCCTGCGACCCTTTCCTGCCCATCACGACCGCGCTTCATAACCGCCTCGCAGCTAATCAGTTTGCAACGCGGAAAGGTATAGCTCTCAACACCTCCCATAGTGTTATACCACACCGTCTGCACACCCTTGCACACCTGCTGTATCACCCTGTAGCTTAAATCGTGGGTATGTAGCTCATCCATCACGATCTTGATATTCACCGAGGTTATGTCATCCTCCTCCTGCGAGAGCGGGAATACCAACTCCACGGGTAGACCATTAGTCATAATGTGAAAACTTCTACTCATGACCACCTTTCCTATCTTGTGTATCGTAATGCTCACCTTCTTCTTAGCATAGATGGTCAGACGTATCGTATCGTGAGACGAAACAACCGCTCTCTCTTTTACGCTGCTAAGAATCGTCGGCGTCTCGACATCAAGCTCCTCACGGTAATAAATTCTCGCTTCGGAGCTAACGCCATTCACTCGCACCACGATTTTATATGCAGCATTGGACCTCGATAATGCAATCTTACTGGTAACTGGCGCAACATCTGCAATGTCGCGTATGTATGGCGAGATATCGACCTCGAAGGATGATTTGCCATAAACATTAAAACTCGCAATTGAGCTATTATCGGCATCGACAATCTCGACATGTGCATCGGAGCCATCCGAAGCTCCCAATTCAACAGCATAGACCAAAGGTTGCTGCCACGAAGCACCATTCTTAGGTATAGTTAAGAATTTCATAGTTAAATGTTTTAATTTTTAAAAATTTGCGTAGCTCTCCCCATCACCAGCCAAATGTCACCACTCAACGCGACAACATGGCTGATGTCAACAAACCTGTTAATAAAATGTTAGATAATGTTAATTACTACACATATAATACTACTATATAATATATTATATATGTTAATAACTCTTAATTGATAAATATTTCATCACGATAATCTCTCCTCCTCTCATTCCCATTACGACGTATTTGACAGTGCAAATATACTACACGAAAAAGCGTTTGTCAAGTCTTTTTGTTAAATTTTTTTACATTATTTTTTCACCATAAATCAAATATTTTGACAAACAACACTTTAGCACATTTATTTTTTTAAAAAATAATCGCTATATTTGCGCGGAAATAAAATAAAGCATAGAATATGGCAGACAATTCAATACTCATCCGTTTGGATGGACTAAAATTGAAATACGAGGAGATAGGTCAGAAGTTGACCGACCCAGAGGTAATTGCTGATGTTAAGCAATTCATTCAGCTTACCAAGGAGTATAAGGAGCTTGAGCCTATTATCGAGACCTCGGAGAGATTCCGCACAGCCCTTGCAAACCTTGCAGAGGCTAAGGATATTCTCGCAAACGAGAAGGACGAGGAGTTCCGCGAGATTGCTCGTGAGGAGGTGGCAACACTTGAGCCTGCAATCGTAAAGATGGAGGAGGACATTAAGCTTCTCCTTATCCCTAAGGATCCACAGGATGATAAGAACGCCATTGTCGAGATTCGTGGTGGTACAGGTGGTGACGAGGCTGCAATCTTCGCCGGCGACCTTTTGCGTATGTACACAAAGTATATCGAGTCGAAGGGTTGGCGTTACGAGATCACCTCTGCATCGGAGGGTACAGCAGGTGGCTACAAGGAGGTTGTCCTCAAGGTTACAGGTCAGAGCGTATATGGCACATTGAAGTATGAGTCGGGCGTTCACCGCGTGCAGCGCGTGCCACAGACCGAGACACAGGGTCGTGTACACACCTCTGCAGCATCTGTTGCCGTACTTCCAGAGGCTGAGGAGTTCGATATCGAGATTTCGATGAACGATATCCGCAAGGATATTTTCTGTGCTTCAGGTCCTGGTGGTCAGTCAGTTAACACCACATACTCAGCTATTCGTCTTACCCATATTCCTACAGGTATCGTCGTGCAGTGTCAGGATCAGAAGTCGCAGCTTAAGAACTTCGATAAGGCGTTTGAGGAGTTGCGTACACGTGTCTTCAACCTTGAGTACTCGAAGTATCTTGACGAGATTGCATCTAAGCGTAAGACTATGGTATCTACGGGCGACCGTTCGGCAAAGATTCGTACCTACAACTACCCACAGGGACGTATCACCGACCACCGTATCAACTATACTATCTACAACCTTTCGGCATTCATGGATGGCGACATTCAGGATGTTATCGACCAGCTTATCGTAGCCGAGAACGCTGAGCGTTTGAAGGAGAGCGAGTTGTAGTTTGGAGGGACTTGATTTAGGTCATTAACGAACATAGTAAAGGCGACCAACCCTCCACTGGGTTGGTCGTTTTCGTCTATAAGCCACAGATGTATTATGCGAAACGTATCTCTTCTACTCATCCTCATATCGCTGAGCATCAACAGCATATCTGCTCGTGAGCCACTATATGTGGTCAATGGAAAGGTGGTATCATCAATCGAGAATATCCCACACGAGAACATAGCGAGCATCGAGACACTCCCTGCCAACGAGGAGACAATCGCAATATGGGGAACGGAGGCATCGGAGGGTGTGATTGTTGTATCGCTACGCTACGACACCTCAGCCACCTTCTCATACGACGGCTATGATAACTTCACCGACTACTTAGCCCACAACGTTAAGTGGAGCGAGACACAACCTGCCGAGCGAGTATCGCTACGCATCAAGATTGACGCTGAAGGATATGTTACCGTGGATGAGGTCCTGGATTCCACATCACTACAGTTCCTTAAGCGCACAACAAAGGCTATCAAAAATGCACCGCGCTGGAGCCCCGCAACACGCAAGGGCGAAGCCGTGGAGAGCATACAGTTAGTCAACCTCAAGCTACCAGCAAACAAGGACCTCCCTGCAGAGC
>JAGBUS010000049.1 GCA_017630735.1 Alistipes sp.
ATTGGTAGTTCAGGTTACGATTGCCCAGTTTCAGGACAGTATCGTCTTGTTTACATTGGCAAGCTTAAGTAATAAATTGCCTATAACGGTCGTTTGACCATAAACTCTTCGGAGCTTCCCAATCGGGAGGCTCCGATTTTTTGTTGCTCTGTTTGGGTGGTACGTGGTGCGCACCTCACCTCACAATACGTATAGTACACTCTTGTTGCTTGTCATTTTTGCAGTTTAATATTTTTTTTCTATCTTTGTCCTAACTATAACCAAATATTTATACGATAACATGAAAAGCATATTTTGTAGAATCGCGCTTTTGATGGCGGCTGTAGTCTGCATCGTGGCGTGCAATAACGATCCAGAGGTTGAGCCTCAGCCAGATCCACAGGTAAAACCTGTTATTACACTTGCAAGCAGTGGCATCGAGGCAGAGGCCATAGGTGGCTCATATACCCTCAAATACACCATAGCAAATGCCACAGAGGGTGCTGTGTTGACCGTAGAGGAGGATGTAGAGTGGATAACAGATATCACAGTTGACCAGAGCAAGATTATTGTTGAGTTAGCAGCAAACGATGCTGATACAGAGCGTGAGGTGAGCCTTACTGCCGAGTATCCTGGTGCTGAGGCTCAGACATTCGTTGTGAAGCAGTTTGGTGCACAGCCTATGCCTGTTGATGACTTCACAATCGATGTGCAGGAGGTACACGCCTCTACAGCCATCACACAGGTAACACCTACAAACAGGGATATGTACTATGTTATGTATCTTGAGGAGGTGTCTTACTTCCAGAATGGTGGCATTGAGACAAACGAGCAGTTGTGGGAGGATGACTTCAGTGCCTTCGAGCGCAACGCGGTGAATAATAGCATGAACCTCAAGGAGTATATGATTCAGGCGCAAGTGGTTTTCCGCGATATCATGCGTATCCAGTGGGGTAATGTGTTGCCAGGCGTAAAGTCTGTCTTGTATGTCTATGGTGTGCAATTCTCTGAGGATGGATCATCTTATGAGCCTGTGACAGACATCCGATGGGCGATTATCGAGCCTGAGTATGCTCCATTGCAGGAGGTTAGCTTCAGCCTCGATGTAGAGGTTAAAGGTGCCGAGGTTGAACTTAGCGTAAAACCGGAGAATTGGGATGGCTACTACGTTGTTAAGTTTGTTGATGGCAACGATGATCTCTATTTGGGCGATGACGCAACATTCGATGCGGAGCAAATGAAGTCTATTGCCGACGAGTGGATATCAGTTCTCGACTCAAATCTTAGCGGTGGTCACACCCTCGATATGATATTGAGTGAGATATGTTGTCAGGGTGATACGGTTATTGAGGCGCAGCTTAACTCATACACCCTCTATACAGCACTCGTATACCCTGTTGAGGAGTATGACGGCTTTGTGCAGGTGGTAGCTGAACCATCATACATCAACTTCTCTACCGAGGAGGTTCAGCAGTCGGATATGGATATTAACATTGAGGTTTCGAACTGCTATGTGCGTGTTGCCGACCTAAAGATTACACCATCTAACCCTGACGAAACATACCTTCTTCTCATCACTCCAACAGAGTATCTCCCAGCTGATTACAACGATGAGGTGCTCCTCGATATGACCTTGGGTGAGTTCATCTACTACACCTATGAGTTCAAGGGCGAGGTGACAACACACCTCAATACGCTATATCCTGATAAGGAGTATATCGTCGTGGCATTCGGCTATAGCGGTGGCGTGGTGACAACCGACGTATGCTCAAAGGTGTTCAAGACTGAGCCTGAGGGCGAGTGTGAGCTTGAGATTACCGATGTTATCATTGGAGGACCTTACCGCCCATCAGACCTCTATAACTACGACCCTGTGCGTTTTAAGTTCTACGCTCAAAACTATACCCCTGACAGCAGCATCGGTGTGGTAACTATCGAGGTAAAGACAAGTGTGCCTACAACAGACATCTTTGCTTGTCCTTTTGCTGTGATGGATTACGAGTGGGCTGGCCATGAGACAATCTTCTTCGATTTGCTTATCGAAACCTGCGATGCCTTTGCGATGAATGACATCATCTACGACTATTCACCATACTATGTGTGTGCTGCAGCATTCGACTATAAGGGTAATGTGACACCTATGTGGATGTCGGAGCAGTTGGAGTGGAATGCAAATGAAACAAAGCCTATCAAGGAGCTTATCCAGAAACTTGAGGCTAATCCATCTTCAGTGCAGTTGCTCTCGGTGCCTGTGAAAAGATAAGAGATAGGTAGTTGAATAAAAATAGGCTGACTCGCGGAGTCAGCCTATTTTGTTTGCAGTGGGGTAGTGCTACTTAACAACCACCTCGTCGATAAATAGGAAACCACTGAATTTACTGCGGTGTGCCTTGTAGCGTATGTAGCGCGCCTCGGCACTGCCCGACCAGCCGAAACTCTTGAACGATGGCACATCCTCCACCACTACCTCGTGCTCTATGTTGGCAATCTTGGTGTAGTGCTCGCCATCCTCCGAGATAGCAATCTCCACCAAGCAAGGCATAAAGACTCCAGGACCGCAATACTGCATAAAGTCCGCCGAGATGCTCTCAATGTGCGTAACCTCGCCCATATCGATAGTTACATCCACGCCACCACGACCCAAGAAGCCCTGCCAGCGACCATCGGCGTAGGTCCACGTGCCACGCAGACCATCCGTAAGCGTAGCGTCGCCAGCAGCACCATACTGCGGAGCATAGTAGCGCGATGGGAGGTTATAGGTAACTGCCTTGCCACGTGCAAGATGCTTTATTGGTTGAAGTGACTCTGGGCGCTCGCCAATCTCACTCTTTAGGTCAAATGGGTGGTATCCCTCCTTCATCATACGCTCCACGATATCCGTAGCACGCGAGCGGAAGTGGGCATACTCCTTCTCGTTAGGCTGTGACCATCCGACCTCGGCAATAGCAATGGCGCGTGGCCACAGCATCATCTCGTAGTGCTCGTCCGTAGGTATAAACTCCGCCCATAGGTTGCCCTGAACACCGAGGATATATTGGCTTACCTCCTCAGGCATATCCTTTGGTGTAGGGTCGTAGGAGTATACCTTCTCCAATGGTAGGTAGCCACCGATAGCCTCAGGCTGTGTAGGTGGTGCATCCTGTGGCGCGTCGATGTAGCAGTAGGCGTGTGGCGACATCACAACTTTGTGTCCTGCAGCCGCTGCCGCACGACCTCCCTCCTCGCCACGCCACGACATAACGGTAGCGTTAGGTGCAAGACCACCTTCGAGAATCTCATCCCAGCCGATAATCTGGCGACCACGCGCGTTGAGGTACTCCTCGATGCGGTGTATCATATAGCTCTGCAACTCGTCCACACTCTCAAGACCCTCCTCGCGCATACGACGCTGGCAATCCTCACACTCTGTCCAGCTCTTCTTCGTAGCCTCGTCGCCACCAATATGGATATACTCCGATGGGAAAACCTCGATAATCTCGTCAAGGATTGCCTGCATCATCTCGAACGTAGTCTCCTTGCCGATGCACAAATCCTCCTGCTGCTCAGGCTTATGCGAGCAGGCTAACTCAGGGTAAGCTGCCACAACCTCGGCAGAGTGTCCTGGCATCTCAATCTCTGGAATGATGGTGATATATCGGTCGGCAGCATAGCGCACCAACTCCTTAGCATCCTCCTTGGTGAGGTAGCCACCATAGGCTCCCTCCGAGCCCATCTCTGCATAGTCGCGGTTGTCCCTCGACCACCACTCCTTCCACGTAGCACCCTTGCGCCACGCAGCATACTCCGTAAGGCGTGGGTACGACTCCACCTCTATGCGCCATCCCGCAGCATCGGTAAGGTGTAGGTGCAGACGGTTCATCTTCAGGCGCGCCATCATATCTATCTGTCGCTTAAGGAACTCCACCGAGCGGTGGTGACGCGAGATATCTATGAGTATACCTCGGTAGTCGAAGCGTGGGTAGTCGGCAATGGCTCCTGTAAGCCACTCGCCACTCTCTATCAATTGGCGCATGGTCTGTATGGCGTAGAAAGCACCTGCCGATGTTCTTGCTGTGATGAGAACACAATTCTCCGCGGTGACTAGTGCATAACCCTCATCAAAGGACATACTATCAGGGTTTATGTATACCCTGATATCACCACTTTTCGAAGGTCGTTTAGTGCGTTTTAGGTCAAAGCCCACGGCTTTTATCGCTGCCTCAATGCGCTCAGCGTCAACGCTATCGCCACCCTCGATATATAGTTTGGTGAGTTGCGAGTAATCAAAAGGCGATGCTGGGGTGCAGTAATTCTTGTTGCACGCGCCACCTATAAAGCGAACAGGCGCAGGAGTAATGTTGTTAATCTGTGCGCCCACCTTGCCGATACATACGACAAGGGCGAGCACTATTATCAAGAAAAATTTTACGTTCTTCATAGATTTATATAGTTTTTACAAAGGTAGTAAATCTTGCTGAATATCGAAAACATGACGCCGATTTATTGTTCGTGGGTATAAGTATTTTTACCTATTTTTATGACGAATATAGCTCTTTTATGCCTATTGACGGGTCGGCGATACGAAAAAATGCTACCTTTGCGATTGTTAAGTGTGAAAACGCAACCAATGAATTTATTTAATATACGGTAAAATATGGTAGATATTTTTGATCGCTTGTCGAATAATGCCGGTGGTCCTATCGGTCAGTATATGTCGGCTGTCCACGGCTACTTTGCATTCCCAAAGTTGGAGGGTGAGCTTGGCCCACACATGATGTTTCGCGGTAAGCCCGTGTTGAACTGGAGTCTTAACAACTATCTCGGTCTTGCTAACCACCCAGAGGTGCGTGAGGCAGATGCTGAGGGTGCTAAGCAGTATGGTATGGCATACCCTATGGGTGCGCGTATGATGTCGGGTCAGACGAAGTACCACGAGCAGTTGGAGCGCGAGTTGGCGGAGTTCGTGGGTAAGGAGGATGCCTTCCTCCTCAACTTCGGATATCAGGGTATGATATCAATCATCGACTGTCTGCTTACTCCACGCGATGTTGTGGTCTACGACAAGGAGTGTCATGCCTGCATCATCGATGGCTTGCGTATGCACCCTGGTAAGCGTTTTGTGTATGCTCACAACGATGAGGAGTCGTTGCGTCGTCAGCTTCAGCACGCTACAGAGCTTGCTGAGGAGCAGCGCGGTGGTGTCCTCGTGATTACTGAGGGTGTATTCGGTATGAAGGGTGACCTCGGCTTCTTGGATGTTATCGTAAAGATGAAGAAGGAGTTTAGCTTCCGTCTCCTCGTAGATGATGCTCACGGCTTCGGTACTATGGGTGAGAATGGTCGCGGTACAGGTGATCACTTCGGCGTTCAGGATGAGATTGACGTGCTCTTCAACACCTTTGCTAAGTCTATGGCTGGTATCGGTGCTTTTGTATGTGGTCCACGTTGGCTTATCAACCTCTTCCGCTACAATATGCGCTCGCAGCTCTATGCTAAGTCGTTGCCTATGCCTATGGTGCTCGGAGCATTGAAGCGTCTCGACCTTATCCGCAAGCACCCTGAGTATAAGGAGAAACTTTGGGAGATTACCCGCGCATTGCAGAAGGGGCTTACCGATAACGGCTTCGACATCGGCGTTACGCAGTCCCCTGTGACACCTATCTATATGAAGGGTGGCAACGAGGAGGGTACTAATCTTATCGTCGACCTCCGCGAGAACTATGGTCTCTTCTGCTCTATAGTTATCTATCCAGTGATTCCTAAGGGCGAGATTATCCTTCGTGTTATACCTACTGCTGCACACACAATGGAGGATGTTGAGTACACCATCAATACCTTTAAGGCAGTACGTGCTAAGTTTGAGGCGGGTGAGTATATTAAGCCTATACCTCAGATGGCAGATTCAGACTTCAAGGTGCGCTAAAACAATAAAACCTCGGATTTCCGAGGTTTTATTGTTTTAAGTGAAAAGTGAAAACTGAAAGGTGAAAAGTATGGTGTCTGCGACGCGCTGTTAATATGGGTAGTTATGGGGATTGATAGGTAAAGATAGGTGTTTCCCTGTAACACCCTATTATTCCCTAAAATAAACCTCGCGCTTTAGCGCACCTTACTTTTCACTTTTCACCTTCTGCGTGGCGCGGTATTTGATTGTAAGCCAGTGACGAAAATTTATAATGTTTTTGGCTTATGAAAAAAATTGTACTTTCTCTATTGTTGGTGGCTGTGACGACAGTAGCTATGGCGCAGCTTAGGGAACGTCCTATGCGTTGGCAAGGCTTCGAAACCAATCGCTTTTGGGATAATTGGGAGATGTCGCTTGCAGGAGGTAACTCCATCCTGTTGGTCTCTGAGAAACTGGGTAAGGACCCAGGTAAGTTTCTCGACCGCAACGGCTGGAATGCTAATGTGGGATTCACAAAGTGGGTAGCCCCGATTATCGGTATGCGCCTGCAGCTCGATGCTGGTGAGTTCCGCAACTACTCATTCGACCAGGCTCGTTATGGTAACGGCGTGTTCAAAACTCCATATATGTTTGTGCATAGTGATTTGCTTGTCAATATGTCCAACTGGATAGGTGGATATAATCCAAATCGTGTGTACTATGCTATATCATACGTAGGTTTTGGATATACGGCGATGTCGTGGACTAAGAAGTCGGCAGGCTCATATAATGGTGAGTTTGCATTCTCGTCAGGACTCCTTAATAAATTTCGTGTTGCTCCACAGTGGGATATAGAGCTTGACCTGCGTTCATGGATATTTGCCGAGAAATCGCTACCGAAGGAGATACAGGGTGGTGGTCGCTATGCCTTTGGTCTCTCGGCATCGTTGGGTGTTGCCTACCGCTTCAATCAGCGTGATTGGACACCTGCATACTCACAGGTTGACGTGGATGGATATTTGGCGGCTATTATAGCTCTTGAGGAGCGTCTTGCTGTTCGTGATATAGAGTTGGTGAATGCCTCAAATGAGATTGCAACGCTCGATAGTAAGAATAAAAGCTTGGAGGCGGATATCGCAAAGTGTAAGGATAAGAGGGTTCAGACGCAGTCTAAGGTGGTTGTTGTGCCTGAGTGTGTGGCGTTCTTCACTATTGGCGAGGCTAAGATAACCGACTATGCTGAGGCGACACTCGAAACCTATGTTGAGCAGGTTAAGGATACCTCGATGCCAATATCTGTTGTTGGATATGCCGATAAAGAGACGGGTAGCGTGCAGCGTAATGAGCAGCTATCCAAGGAGCGTGCAGAGAGTGTTACAGCATGGCTTGTTAAGGCAGGTATTGATGCTTCGCGCATAACAACGCATTGGGTGGGTGATACAGAAACTGCGTTTACATCACCCGAAACGCCGATTGTTAATCGTTGTGTAATAGTTAAGTAGTATTGTTAAAATAAGAAATGACCCAATGCGGGTCATTTCTTATTTTTAGAAGCCGTCTAACAAGGTTATTTTGGCGTTGCACTTGTCCTCAATATGCTCATTTACGCTTAGTGAACTCCGCTATTTCGGACTGCGTGCGCCTAAAACTAACTCTTGTTATACGACTTCAAGGAGTGTGGACTCTCTAACAAGTTTGTTGGACAGTCCCATTATTAATGACTGTTGCGCTATTTCAACATCTTATAATGGCAATACATTAGTTTGCCCTCATCATCGCGTAGGTGCATGCCTCCTCCGCGACAAAACTCCCACACTTTGCAATCGGCACACTTATCGCACTTGGTCCAGCTGCGGTCGCGGAATTTAGTGAAGCGATTTTGCCATACATCCCAAAACTTGTCGCGATATATATTTCCCTGGGTGTAGTTTGCGCGAACACTTGTGCAGCCAGAGATGTCGCCATTCACACGAATGGAGGCAACGTTAATGCCTGCATTGCACATATAGAAGTGGTCGCGCACCTCGCTCTCATAGCTCCCTAAGAAGCCTTCGCAGGCGTAGTTGAGGTTTATACGACCCTTCTTGCGCGTAGCACGGATAAACTCCATGAGGTAGCGGAACTGCTCCTGATTGAGGTGAAGAGCCTCGTCTCTCTTTGCGCGTCCAGCAGGAAAGATTGAGAATATGCGCCAACGTGTTATACCCTCCGAGATAAGAAACTCCTTCCACTCCTCAAGGCGGTCGATCATCGCTGGTGTTACGCAGGTGATAACATCGTATGTAAGACCCTCGACCTCACGAATATAGCTTATCGCATTGCGGGCACGAGTGAAGCTCTCCTTGCTCTGGCGGATGTCGTTGTGTATATCCTCGAAGCCATCAAAGCTCACCGAAACACTACGTAGTCCTGCGTCGACTAACGAGTGCAGACGCTCGCGTGTGAGGCTCATGCCATTTGTTACCATGCCCCACATATAGCCACGCTTGGTTACCTCGCGACCAGCCTCCTCTAAGTCGCAACGCACTAAGACCTCGCCACCTGAGAAGATGATAAGCACATCCTTGGGGTTGACGTTGGGTGTTATCTCAGTGTCGAGAACGTAGAGGAAATCCTCAAGAGGCATATCCTTCTCAGCAACATCGGTACGACAGTCGCTACCACAATGACGACAGTGTAGATTACAACGAAGCGTACACTCCCAAAAGAGTGTACGCAACTTATGACGCTCCACAATGCCGTCGTATATGCCCTTAAAGAGCTTAAGACCTACATATTTGCGGAGACCTAAACGTTTTCCTTTCACCATACAAAAGTATTACTCCTCGGAAGCCTTCATTGCCTCCTTCTCAGCGCGAATAGCATCGAGGGCTGCCTGTGCCTCCTCGTCAGTCAAAGGCTTTGCTATGCTGCCATCAGGGAACTCCTTAGCCTCTGTATCCTGAATAGGCTTGCCATTCTCATCAACAGGACGTGCGATAGCTCCATCAGGAGTAGGAACACCGTACATGAGCATAATACGTGGGTCCTCCTGCTCGGTTACGATATCCTGGCTCTTCTTATCGTCGTTCTTTGCTGCCTTCTTGGTGCTGCAACATGCTGCAGTTGAGAAGCCGAGTAGTGCCAAAAGGGCAATCTTCCACTTAGTATTCATAGTAAATAGTTTTATTGGATACTCTAAAAAATTATTGACAAATATAGGTTATTTTATCCTATTCTACAAATATAACGTAAAAAAATGGAGTTGTGGTATTGCAGCAAATAATAAAATTTGTAACTTTGAACTACGAAATCTACAATAGCTTTATGGAAGGACGTGTAAAATGGTTTGACGATAAGCGAGGTTACGGCTTCATCACAAGTGATGATGGCGAGGATATATATGTTCACTATACTGCAATTGTAAAGGAGGGATATCGTACGCTTAAGCATAATTGGCGTGTTACATTTGATATTGTTGTAGCCGATAAGGGACACAAAGAGGCGCGTAACGTTATGCCGAAGCGATAACCATAGAGCAAAGGTTATGGCGTAAAAATTTGTATTTTTAAAAATTTTTTAATACCTTTGTATTACCTACAAACCGACGAGATGACAAATTTTGAGCATAGATATAACTTTTTTAGAGCAGTCGCAATGACGGCTCCTATTCTTATGTCTATGCGAATGTGCCGTTAGGCACTCTATATTTCATGAGTGGTTACGTACCACCGTTTCCTTCAACCTTTTTATAGAAAATTTTGCTCGCCATTTAGTATGGGCGTGTTATTGTATATGTATATAATGAATTGAGAATATAACTATGAACGATAGAAAACTACATTTCGAGACCCTACAGATTCACGGAGGATATCATGTTGATGAGTCTAACGCACGAGGTATTGCCATACACCCAACTGCGGCATACCACTTTCCAACGTGCGACTATGCAGCAAATCTATTTACTCTAAGCGAGCCAGGATATATCTATACACGTCTGCATAACCCTACTACTGCGGCATACGAGGAGCGTATTGCGGCATTGTATGGTGGTGTCGGTGCATTGGCAACAGCCTCTGGAATGTCAGCAATATTGTTGACCGTAACAGCACTTGCTAAGGCTGGAGAGAATATCGTAGCTTCGCCATACCTATATGGTGGTACGCACAATCAGTTTGTTATCTCATTGCGTAACTTAGGCGTGGAGTGTCGCTTGGCAAAGAGCGATGCTAAGGAGGATATGGCAGCATTGGTAGATGAGAATACACGTGCTTTGTTTGTTGAGTCTATGGGTAATCCAACTTGTCGTGTGGCAGATATCGAGGCTTTGGCAGAGGTGGCGCATAGCAATAACATTCCGCTTATCGTAGATAACACCTTTGGTGCGGGTGGTTACCTTTGTAACCCATTTGAGTGGGGTGCAGATATCATTACCGACTCAGCTACTAAGTGGATTAACGGTCACGGCACGGCTATGGGTGGTATCATTGTCGATAGCGGTAAGTTCGACTGGAGAGCTTCGGGTAAGTTCCCACAGATTGATGGTCCTTCGGAGGGCTATCATGGCCTTAACTTGTGTGATGCCTTTGGCTCACAGGCGTTTATCGTGAAGTGTAGAGTAGATGGCATGCGCGACTTCGGTTGTTGCCCTTCGCCATTCGATGCTTATCTTATGTTGCTCGGCTTGGAGACCTTGTCGCTTAGAGTTAAGCACGAGGTGGAGTCTGCATATAAGTTGGCAGAGTTCTGTCGTCAGCACCCTAAGGTTGAGCGTGTCAGCTTCGTAGGTTTCGAGGATCATCCATCATACGCTTTGGCACAAAAGTACTATCGTCATGGTGCTTCGGCAGTGCTTACCATCGAGCTAAAGGGCGACTTGGACTCTACTGTAAAGTTTGTTGAGAGCCTTAAGCTATCGGGCAATATGACCATGATTGGTGACTCTATATCGGTTGTTACCCACCCTGCTTCAACCACTCACAAGCAGCTCTCAGACGAGGCTAAGCGTGCTGCAGGCATTACGCCTACGCTTCTTCGTATCTCGCTTGGCTTGGAGAATGTTGAGGATATAATCGCTGACTACGAGCAGGCACTGTCGAATATCTAAACTGCGAGGTATGAGTTACGTATATCATCATGCGGAGGCTGTGCAGTTGGAGTCTGGGGCGGTGCTTCCGAGTGTGGATATTACCTACGATACCTTCGGTACGCTCAACGCAGCGAAGGATAATGTTATATGGGTATGCCATGCTCTTACTGCAAACTCCGATGTCGCTGACTGGTGGCCTCATACGGTTGAGGAGGGGCGTTTTCTCGATCCTACGCGCTACTTTATCGTCTGCGCTAACTTCCTCGGCTCACACTATGGCACAACATCACCATTGTCGGTAAATCCTGCTACAGGCGAGAAATACTACTACGACTTTCCGCAGATTACCGTGCGCGACATGGTAAAATGTCACCAGTTGCTCGCTCGTCACTTGGGCATTGAGCGCGTTAAGATGCTCATAGGCAGCTCTATCGGTGGTTTTCAGTGTATGGAGTGGGCGATAATGGAGCCACACTTTATGGAAAACCTCGCGCTTATTGCTACAACCACGTGCTCGGAGCCTTGGGCTGCGGCATTCAACGAGTCGCAGCGTATGGCAATCCGCTTGGATAAAACTTGGGGTGAGCGTAGGGATGATGCAGGTATCGATGGCATGGCTGTGGCGCGTTCCATTGCGCTAATAAGCTATCGTGGTGGTGCGGCATATAATGCTACACAGCAGGAGCAGATGCCACTAAATGATGTGTCGTTCTCGCGGCGCGCGCATAGCTACCAGCAGTATCAAGGTGAGAAGCTACGTCGTAGGTTTAATGCAATATCTTACTATCGTTTGTCGGAGGCTGTGGACTCGCATAATATCGCACGTGGTAGGGGAAGTATTGCTGAGGCACTGCAAAATATTGAGGCTCGTACGCTTGTCGTAGCTATAACATCCGACATATTATTCCCTCCTGAGGCACATACGCCACTTAGGAAGCATATTCGAGATGTGGAGTACCACCTTATTGAGTCGGAATTTGGTCATGATGGCTTCCTCGTTGAACATGAAAAACTAAATACTATAATTGATAACTTTATAAACTTCAGATAATTATGAAAAACTTAAACATAGGACTATTCGGTTTTGGAAATGTAGGTCGTGGTCTTTACGATGTATTGCAGCGTATCAACTCACAGAATGTACATATCAAGCGTGTTTGTGTGCGCGACTTGCAGAAGGAGCGTGGTGTAAAGGCGGAGTTTACAAACAATGCTGATGATATTTTCGAGGATAAGGATATTAACCTTATCGTTGAGGTTATTGACGATGCTGAGGCTGCATACGATATCGTTAAGCGTGCGTTGAAGTCTCGTATTCCTGTGGTATCGGGTAATAAGAAGATGCTCGGACACCACATCCTTGAACTTATCGACCTTCAGGAGCAGTATAACACACCATTGTTGTACGACGCTTCGGCTTGTGGCTCTATTCCTGTTATCCGTAACCTTGAGGAGTACTACGACAATGACCTTCTCACATCGGTGAAGGGTATTCTCAATGGCTCGTCGAACTTCATCCTTTCTAAGATTTTCAACGAGCACATGAGCTATGAGGCAGCATTGAAGTTGGCGCAGGACTTGGGCTTTGCCGAGAGTAATCCTACGCTCGATATTGATGGTTGGGACTCGTTGTATAAGTTGATTATCATCACTGTTCATGCCTTTGGTGTATACGTAGCACCTGAGAACATCCTTACATACGGTATCTCAACAATGAACGATTCGGATATCCGCTTTGCACAGGAGAAGGATCGTCGCATAAAGCTTGTTGCTCATGTGGAGAAGATTGACGATAGACTTATTATGTGTGTCTTGCCTCAGCTTATCTCGCGCAATAAGTATATCTATAGCGTTGAGGATGAGTTCAATGGCGTGGTTATCAAGGGTCTCTTCTACGATAAGCAGTTTATGTTTGGTCGTGGTGCGGGTGGTCATCCTACAGGCTCGGCAGTGCTCAGCGATATTACTGCTTGTGCCTATAACTACCGCTATGAGTATAAGAAGCGTAATGACTCAGTATTGCCACAGTACACTACCGATCATACTTTCCGTGTATACTTCCGTTATAAGAGTGCTGAGCAGCGCAATCTTCTTAACTTCACTAAGATACGCGAGCAGTATACATCGGATGAGTACAACTATATCGTTGGTGATGTTACCGTTGCAAACCTCAAGGCACATCAGGAGGAGCTTCGCGTTGCGGATTGCTTCGTAGCGGCTTATCCATTGGATTAACCTGCTGTTGCGACCAAGAAAAAGGCTACTTGAAGATTCCAAGTAGCCTTTTTATTTTTAGAATAGTTCCAACTGCTCTGGACTACTATTAAACGACAGGCGGTGGTATGGCGTTAAGCCAAATTCACGTATCGCAAGGCGGTGTTCGCGCGTAGGGTAGCCTTTGTTTTTTGCCCATCCATACATAGGGTACTCCTTGGCAAGGCGCATCATATATTCGTCGCGGTGGGTCTTTGCAAGTACCGACGCCGCAGCGATATTGGCATACTTACCATCGCCCTTAACTATTGTGCGCCAAGGAGTTGTGAGGTCGGTATGGAAGCGATTGCCGTCGATAATCACAAATTCAGGTGTGGTGCTGAGGTTTTTAAGCGAGATATTCATTCCCTCGATTGATGCGTTGAGAATATTTATCTCATCAATGCGCTTGGGGCTAACCTCGGCGACATACCATGCTACTGCCTCACGCTCGATGATTGCGCGTAGCTCGTTACGGCGACGCTCGGTCATCTGCTTTGAGTCGTTGAGGAGTGGGTGGTAGAAATCGGGAGGTAGTATTACTGCGGCAGCAAGGACCGCACCTGCAAGGCATCCTCGCCCCGCCTCGTCACATCCAGCCTCAATGAGTTCGTGTTGAAAGCAATTCTCAAGCATAGTATGTTGTATTATTGTTTAACCTCCTGTTGGCGGCACTCATTATTAGGGGTGAAGCCCTCCTCGCCAAATGTGTGAATATGGTGGAGCATAGCCTCGCGGACACTAACTCCTGTAGGATGTAACTGCTTGGTTACTATGTCGCTACAGATATAGTTGTCGGCAATATAGTTGCACATAGCAACGCGATACTCTCCCTCCTCTAAATCGAAGACTATATCCAGAGCATCGGGATTATCAGCTGGCGTATCACCAAGGATGATGCGGTATGGAGCATCTGAGCGGAAGTACGGATAGTGCGACTCTTTATCGGGGTTTGTAGCATCTCCGTTGTTGTACTTCGTAAGAATGAAATCGCGCATCTGCTCGCGTGTGAGAGTACCGATATATATTGTAGATTGGAATGGATCGTTATTGAGAATCTCGGCACGTACGATGTCGCCCTCCTTGAAGCCATCAAGGCGTATGCCACCGTAGTGGTAGAAGGTGACCTCAGGCTTAAATCCATCCTCGTATGGATAGTTGGCAAGTGCGTCGATAGTGAAGTTCGCAACACCCTCTTTTGTTGCAGGAGCTGTCGCGCTACCCTCAACGGTATTTAGCTTAGGGTCACTTGCCTTAAGTGTCTCAACGCGCTCTACAAAGGTGCTGTCGGGAGTTATATCCTTAGTATTAATTTGCGTGTATACAACGCTTAGAATAGTGCCGTTCTCTATCTCTAAATCAGCCACTGTGATATATCGTAAATTCTTGTTGTTCTGCGATATATGAGTGTTGAGTATATCCTCGCCAACAAGGTCGTGGCTATGACCTCCAGCAATCCATTGGCACTTCACTCCGCGCTCAGCAAGACGAGTGTCATTTGTTAGACCCATGTGTGAAAGAAGTACCACAAAATCACACTCCTCAGCGGTGGCATTACATGTGTCGTATGCAGTATCTATGTCTGTCGAAAACTCATAATCTGTATAGGCACTTTTACCACCCAATGGATAACCATTATTGTCGGTGTCAACGACACCCACAAAGCTGATTTCTATCCCCTCGACCTCAATAATTGTGTAGGGCAGTGGCTGTGTAGCATCATTTTTTGCCACAACATTTGCACATACAATATCGAAATCTGCTGCATCAATCATCGTGCTTAGTACCTCCGACCCTTTGTCGAACTCGTGATTGCCGAGTGTAGCAACATCATAGCCGATGTCGTTCATAAGTTCGATGAGTGGTATGCCTGGCTCTGTAGCATCATCGATATATGCATTGCCTGAAACTCTGTCGCCAGAGTCAACGAGAATAACCTCGCCACGCTCCTTGTACTCCGAAACAAGAGTGGCAAGATGTGGCACGGCATCAATTGTGGCGTGTATGTCGTTTGTCGAGATGATGTATATATGTTTGGTTGACTCGCTATTTTGTTGGCACCCTAAAAGGGTGAAGATGAGAGCAAATGTGGAAAAAAATATAAGTTTTCGCATAAGTTGTTATATTTATCGTTACAAATTTACAAAAAATTACTATCTTTACACATCATTAATTAAAAAAGTTTGAAGGTATGGCGCATACAGTAGAGCTACGACTTCTTAATAACTCGTCAACGATAAATGTCGAGATGGGTTCTACGCTTATGGATGTTCTGCAAAGTGTAGCCCTTGAGCTGCCATATCAAGTTCTCGTAGCAAGGGTAAATAACGTATATAAGTCACTTGGCTATCGCGTCTATAAGCCTATTACAGTAGAGTTCTTCGATATGCGCGATTTCGAGGGTTATCGAGTTTATCAGCGTACACTCTCTTTTGTGTTGCAGAAGGCATCTATCGAGCTATTCCCTGAGCGCAAGCTACGCATACGTCACACATTAGGAAATGGCTTCTATGCTGAGTATGATGACCGCAAGGCACTGAGCGTGGAGGAGACAATGTTGTTAAAGTCGCGTATGGAGGATATCGTATCGCGCAATATCCCTATTTCACGTAGTAAGTCTCTTTCCGAGGAGGTGGCTGTGGAGTATGATAAGTATGGCTTTGATGACCGTCTGGAACTAATGGAGACACGCCCACATCTCTATTGTGCAGTGAACCATATAGAGGATATGCCTGGCTACTTCTTTGGTGTTTTAGCACCATCAACAGGATGTGTGCCACGCTTCGATATTACACCGTATGATAATGGTCTCTATGTTGCACTGCCAGCACGTACAAATCCTGAGCATATAACAACGGCTATTCATCACGATAAGATGTTCGACATATTCCACGAATATCAGCAGTGGATAGATATCATGGGTGTACCTACCGTGGGAGATTTAAATCGTCGCGTTATGGAGGGCGATGCTTCGGAGTTGATAAAGATTGCCGAGGCGTTCCATGAGTTGAAGATTGCGTCCATAGCACGTATGATTGCGGAGGCTAACGAGGAGCGAGGTGTGCGTATGGCACTTATCTCTGGTCCTTCGTCAAGTGGCAAGACAACATTCTCGAAGCGTTTGGGTGTGCAGTTGCGCGTTAGAGGTTACGACCCTGTGCTTATAGCCCTCGACGACTACTTCCTGGATAGGGATAAGACACCGCTTGGCGAGGATGGTAAGCCCGACTTTGAGGCGTTGGAGGCTATAGACCTTGAGACGCTTAATGATCATCTTCGTCGTTTGGCAGCAGGTGAGAGTGTCGAGATTCCTCGTTACGACTTCATCACAGGCAAGCGTCAGTGGCATGAGAAACCTCTTAAGTTGAGCAATCGCTCCATCCTTATTATGGAGGGTATCCATGCCCTTAACCCACGTCTTACGCCAGGTGTGCCAGATGGCAAGAAGTTCAAGATATATATATCGTGCTTCACATCCGTTGCGATGGATAATTTCTCGCGCATACCGACGACAGATAACCGTCTCCTACGTCGTATGATACGTGATAATGCTACGCGAGGAAACGACGCACTGCGAACACTCACTCTATGGCCCTCGGTACGTCATGGCGAGGAGAAACATATCTTCCCTTATCAGGAGAATGCAAATGTGATGTTCAATTCGTCGCTCTTCTATGAGATATCGGTGCTAAAGGCTCTTGCGGAGCCAATACTTCATGAGGTGCCAGACACGGTGCCTGAATATGCCGAGGCATGCCGTATGTTGAAGTTCCTCGACAACTTTGTGCCAATCACACCTGAGGAGATTCCTCCAACATCACTGCTACGTGAGTTTATCGGAGGTAGCTCTTTCAAATACTAAACAGTGAATTTTCGAGTTATCATAATGAAACTAATATACTAAAACTAATAAACTAAATAAACCTTTAATCAAATGAAAATCTTTGACAACTTTGTAGACCGTCACACAGGTCTCAACTCAAAGGAAGATTTGCAGCAGATGCTTGCAACAATCGGCGTAGCTTCAGTTGAGGAGCTTTTGCAGCAGGTTATCCCACAGAATATTCGTCTAAAGAAGGATCTCGACCTTCCTGCAGCTATGAGCGAGTATGAGTATGCAGCTCACATCTCAGCTCTTGCAGCTAAGAACCGTACTTTCCGCTCGTTCATCGGTATGGGTTACTATCCTAATGTTGTTCCTGCGGTGGTATCACGTAACGTATTCGAGAATCCAGCATGGTATACATCATATACTCCTTATCAGGCTGAGATTTCACAGGGTCGTTTGGAGGCTCTTCTCAACTATCAGACAGCTATCCTTTCGCTCACAGGCATGGAGGTGGCAAACTGCTCACTCCTCGATGAGGCAACAGCAACTGCTGAGGCTATGGCTATGATGTTTGCTTTGCGCTCACGTGAGGCTGTTAAGCAGGGTCGCAACCAGCTCTTCGTAGATGAGAATATATTCCCACAGACATTTGATGTTCTTATTACACGCTCTGAGCCATTCGGTATCGAGATTATCCGTGATGACTTCTCAACATACGAGTTCACAGGTAAGGAGTTCGGTGCAGTATTGCAGTTTCCAGCAGCAAATGGTGAGGTGCGTGACTATGCAGCCTTCGCAGCTAAGGCACACGAGGCAGGTGTATTGGTAACTGCTGTGGCAGACCTTCTATCGTTGGCACTCTACAAGTCGCCAGCTGATTGGGGTGCAGATATCGCAGTAGGTACAACACAGCGTCTTGGTTGTCCTATGGGCTTTGGTGGTCCATCGGCTGGTTATATGGCTACACGCGATGCTTACAAGCGTAATATGCCAGGTCGTATCATCGGTGTATCTGTAGACCGTTTGGGTAATAAGGCATTGCGTATGTCGCTCCAGATGCGTGAGCAGCACATCAAGCGTGAGCGTGCTACATCGAACATCTGTACTGCACAGGCATTGATGGCATCGATGGTAGGTTTCTACTGTATATATAATGGTAAGGAGGGTCTTCAGCGTGCCGCAATGGTAGCACATAGTGCTGCTGTAACTGTTAAGGAGGCGTTGGAGGCTATGGGTTATAAGGTACGTACTCAGGCTTTGTTTGATACCCTTGAGGTTGAGGCTGAGGCATCTGTAATTCAGGATATCGCCCTTGCTCGCGAGATAAATATGTACTATCCAACTGATGATACAGTACGTATGTCATTCGACGAGGTTACAACCGATGAGGAGCTTCAGGCTATCGTAGAGATCTTTGCTGAGGCACGTGGAAAGAAGGCTAAGGCTGTTAAGCGTGTTGAGGCTGCTGCCATCGCTGCGGAGGTTAAGCGCGAGAGCGACTTCTTCACTGAGGCAATCTTCAACTCTTACCGCACAGAGACCGAGATGATGCGTTATATCAAGCGTCTTGAGTTGCGCGATATCTCACTTATGAACTCTATGATTTCGCTCGGCTCTTGTACAATGAAGCTCAACGCAGCACAGCTTATGCAGCCACTTTCATTGCCAGGCTTCCAGAACGTACACCCTCTTGCTCCAGAGGATCAGACTGAGGGTTACCGCGAGCTTATTGCTAACCTTGAGAGCTATCTCGCTACTATCACAGGCTTTGCAGGTTGTACACTTCAGCCTAACTCAGGTGCTGCAGGTGAGTACACAGGTCTTATGATTATCCGTGCATATCACCAGAGCCGTGGTCAGGGCTATCGTAACATCATCCTTATCCCATCATCAGCTCACGGTACAAATCCTGCATCAGCTGCTATGGCGGGTATGAAGATTGTTACCGTAGTGTGTGATGCAAATGGTAATATCGACGTTGATGACCTCAAGAAGAAGGCTGAGGAGTACTCTTCAGAGCTTTGCGGTTTGATGGTTACATATCCATCTACACACGGTGTCTTCGAGAGCCGTATCCGCGATATCGTAGATGCTATCCACGATGCAGGCGGTCAGGTATATATGGATGGTGCGAATATGAACGCACAGGTAGGTCTCACAAACCCTGGCTATATCGGTGCTGACGTTTGTCACCTCAACCTCCACAAGACATTTGCTATGCCTCACGGTGGTGGTGGTCCTGGTGTAGGTCCTGTATGCGTTGCTGAACACCTTGTTAAGTTCTTGCCTACTCACTCATTGATGGAGACAGGTGGCGAGGAGGGTATCACAGCTGTTGCTTCATCTCCTTGGGGCTCTGCTATGTTGTTGCCTATCACCTACGGTTACATCCGTATGCTTGGCTTCGAGGGCTTGCGTCGCTCAACAGAGATGGCTATCGTGAATGCTAACTATATGTCTTCTGCACTCAAGGATGAGTATAAGACGTACTACTCTGGTGAGACTGGTCGCGTAGGTCATGAGATGATTCTCGACCTTACACGCTTTAAGCACGACTATAACATCGACTGTGGTGATATCGCTCACCGTCTTATGGACTATGGCTACCATGCTCCTACACTCTCATTCCCTGTTCACGAGACCTTGATGGTTGAGCCTACAGAGTCTGAGTCTAAGGCAGAGATGGATCGCTTCATTGAGTCACTCATTCAGATTAAGCGTGAGTGTGAGGCTGCTGCAGCATCTGGTAATGCAGATAACGTGGTTGTAAATGCTCCACATACAGCTCTTGAGTTGGCTGGCGAGTGGTCACACCCATATTCACGTCAGGAGGCTGCCTTCCCACTTGCATGGGTTGCTGCAGGTAAGTTCTTCCCATACGTTACAAAGATTGACAACGGTTATGGTGACCGTAACCTTGTTTGTCGCTGTATGGATTGGCAGTAGTATAAGCTAGATACCAAAGAAATGGGTTGTACATAATGTACAACCCATTTCTTTTACGTTTGAAAAAACTTGTTAGGTGGCTTCTTATCCGAGTAACTTCTTAAGTGCCTCAATGTTGCGAGCATTATCAATCGCCTTGCCCTCAGGAGTGTAGGCATTGGCGATAGCCTCGGCAAAGTGCTTCTCAACCTTGTTGCGTACAACCTTCATTGTGCTATTCACAAGACCATTCTGCTCGGTGAAAGCCTCGTCGGCAAGTGCAACTACCGCAGGTACCCAACGCTCAGGGAACTCATCGGCGTATGCACCACCACGGCGATACTTGGCAATCTCCTCGCCAATAATCTGTGCAGCACGTGCATAACGTGCATCGCCCTGAAGGCCCTCATTGTCGAGCTTGCGGTTGAGGTTCTCCTTAGAGCCCACAGCAAGAGCTATGGTATATGGCGATTGGTTGTTGTATACGATAACCTGGTCGATGTATGGCGACTTATCAACGATAGCCTCCTCCATGCCCTCAGGGCTATACTTCTCGCCATCAGACGAGATAAGCAACGACTTAAAGCGACCCAAAACGTATAGGAAGTTATCCTTGCCCATATATCCCATATCGCCTGTATGTAGCCATCCCTCGCGTACGGTATCTGCCGTAGACTCAGGATTTTTCCAGTAGCCAGCCATCACATTCTCGCCCTTGATGACAATCTCGCCCTTTTCGCCTACAGGCAACTCGCGACCCTCATCATCGAGAATCTTAATCTCAAGAGGCTGCACCAAGCGTCCTGATGAGCCGAAACGGTGGTTGCCCTTCGATGGAGCATTAGTAGAGATTACAGGGGTAGCCTCAGAGAGACCATAACCCTGGAACATAGGGATGCCGATGGCGTAGAAGAATCGCTGCAACTCGCTGTCGAGCAACGCACCGCCACCGATAAAGAACTGTAGCTCACCACCAAATGCCTCACGCACCTTAGAGTATAGAATCTTGTCGAAGAGTGCTACTGCAGGCTTTAGCAGGCAACGCCAGCCATGACCCTTGGTGTATCCGTCAGCCTGATAGGTATACGAGGTTTTAAGTGCAAGGTTAAAGAGACGCTCCGTGGTCTTACCTTTCTTGCGGATTGAGGTCTCGATATTCTTGCGGAAGTTCTTAGCAAGAGCAGGAACAGAGAGCAGAAAGTGAGGACGTACCTCCTTAATATTAAGAGGTATGTTCTTCAGTGTCTCCATAGGTGTGCGACCCACCTCTGTTGTAGCTACCGAAGCACCACATGCAATCATAATGTAGAAACCTACAACGTGTGCGAAGCAGTGGTCGAGCGGAAGAATGATAAGTGTGCGCCATGTAGATGGGATAGATACTACGGACAACGCCTGCTCCACATTGGCAGTATAGTTGCGATGTGTGAGCACCACGCCCTTAGGATCAGCAGTGGTACCAGAGGTATAGGTGATTGTTGCAATATCGTCGTTCTTAAGAGATTGACCTATCGCCATGAAGCTATCTTTGTTTGTCTTGAGATACTCTTCGCCACGTGCTTCAATCTCGGCAAGCGACAACTCACCTTCGCGGAGTCCACCCTCAACATTACCCCATACCACGACATGCTTCAACTCTGGGAGCTCGGCTACGATATTACGAATCTTCTTAAGCTGGTGGTTAGAAACGAATACCAACTTAGCATCTGAGTGCTTAAGACGGAACGTTAGGTCGTTAGCCTCCTCCAACTTAATAGATAGTGGCACGCTGATAGCACCCGCGTAGAGGAGTCCCAACTCGGAGATAATCCAGTTGTTGCAACCTTCAGCAAGTATAGAGATACGATCGCCACGCTCAATGCCGAGAGCTGTGAGACCCGCACCGATGTTTAGCGCACGACGCTTAGTCTCGTTATATGTCGTAGGCTCAAACTTGCCATTATGCTTTTCGAGGAGAAACTCCTTAGCTCCATATTTCGAAACCGACTCTTCAAAAAGGTCGATAATAGTACGTTTCATATTCTTACTTATTTGGTTTTCAATGAACAAAGGTAATAATAATTTTTTCAATTTTATACTATATATAGAGCATAAAAATACCCGAATAGCTCAATTTGGCTATTCGGGTATTTAGGAAATATTGTTAATAAGGCATTATGCCCACTTAACAAGTGCGAAGTCCATACGGTGCTCCAACTGATCGTTTGAAGGGAAGATACGCATTGCAACATCGAACATACCTGTATGCTCAGGAGCATAGTCCAAAGCCAATGTTACAGTGTTCTCGTCTGATGCAACGATCTCAAGACGACGTGTCTCAACAACGTTAGCTGCCTGACCTGCCTCAATCTGAGTAGCCACAACAAGCTCTGCACCAAGATCCTCCTTGTTCAAGCCTGCAAGACTGAGAGTAAGCTCGAAGTGGTACTTCTTACCTACGAACATTGCCTCGTTGTCGATCTCAGCACGCTTAACATCGAGGATTGCAACGTTGTCCCATGCAGCAGAAACCTTACGCTTCCAAGCAGCAATCTGACGTGCCATGAGGTAGTTCTTATCAACGATAAGACCCTTACGCTCAGCGAGCTTATTGTAGAATCGCTCCTCGTAGTCGATAAGCTGACGGTTCATTGTGAAGTTAGATGCGATGTCTGCAACACACTTCTTCACTGCGTTAACCCAGCGGTGTGGTACGCCATCCTCAGCGCGGTCGTAGTAGAGTGGTACGATCTGCTCCTCGATAGTGTTGTAGATCATCTCAGCGTCGAGCTCGTCCTGGAAACGCTGGTCGGCGTATGTGCGCTCCATAGGCAACATCCAACCTGCGCCCTCCTTGTAGCCCTCAACCCACCAACCGTCGAGAACAGAGAACTGCATAACACCGTTCATAACACACTTCTCGCCTGAAGTACCTGAAGCCTCCAAAGGACGTGTAGGAGTGTTCAACCATACGTCAACACCCTGAACCATGCGGCGTGCAAGCTCCATATCGTAGTTCTGCAAGAATACGATCTTACCTACGAACTCTGGCATTGCTGATACCTCTACGATACGCTTGATAAGATCCTGACCTGGCTTATCGTTAGGGTGAGCCTTACCTGCGAAGATGAACTGTACAGGACGCTCCTTATTGTTTACAAGTGCTGACAAACGCTCAAGGTTTGTGAAGAGTAAGTAAGCACGCTTATATGTAGCAAAGCGACGTGCGAAACCGATAGTAAGTACATCTGGCTTGATGCTCTCAACAACCTGAACCATCTGACGTGGTGACTGAAGACGTACCTGTGTAGGATCGCTGTAACGCTTGCGGATAGTCTTGATAAGGCGGTTCTTGAGGAACATACGCTCGTTCCACAACTCTGCGTCATCAATCTTATGTACGTTCTGCCACTCAGGGATATTGTATGTGTGACCTGTGAAGGCGTCACCGAAATACTTAGAGTAGAGACGACGAAGGTTCGATGCTACCCATGTTGGGAAGTGAACGCCATTAGTTACATAGCCAATGTGGAGCTCATTCTTGAAGTAGCCTGGCCACATGTTACCAAGAATCTCCTTAGATACCTCGCCGTGCAACCATGATACACCGTTAACCTCCTGTGAAAGGTTACATGCAAGTACCGACATTGAGAACTTCTCGTTAGGGTCGTTAGGATTTGTCTTACCCAAGTTGATGAACTGATCCCATGTAATGCCAATCACATCTGGGTAGTGTGACATATACTGACGAATCATGTACTCAGGGAAGGCGTCGTGACCTGCAGGTACTGGAGTATGTGTAGTAAAGAGCGATGATGAGCGAATAACCTCCATTGCCTCAGAGAATGACAAGTGCTTCTTAGAGATGAGGTTACGGATACGCTCAAGACCGATGAATGCAGCGTGACCCTCGTTGCAGTGGTATACCTGCTGCTTGATGCCCATCTTTACGAGGGCACGGATACCACCGATACCGAGCAACATCTCCTGCTTCAAGCGGTTCTCCCAGTCGCCACCATATAGATAATATGTAATCTGACGATCCTCCTCAAGGTTTGCCTCGTAGTCTGCATCGAGCAAGTAGAGGTCTGTACGACCTACTGCGCACTTCCAAACGCGTGCTGAAAGTGTACGACCAGGAAGAGCTACCTGAGTAGTAATCCAGTTGCCGAACTCGTCACGTACTGGTGAGATAGGAAGCTTAAA
>JAGBUS010000050.1 GCA_017630735.1 Alistipes sp.
ACAGCACAGCAGGTTGCTGACCTCACTGCTAAGGCAGAGACAGCTAAGGAGCCTATCGACGAGCGTCTTTTGACAGCATACAACCGTATCCGTAGCAACGTGCGTAATGGTCTTGCAGTAGTTACCGTTACACGTGATGCTTGTGGTGGTTGCTTCAACCGTATCCCTCCACAGCGTCAGGTGGATATCCGTCAGGGTAAGAAGCTTATCGTTTGTGAGTATTGTGGTCGTATTCTCGTAAGCGAGTAATTTTCGATTATAAGGCAGCATCTGCGGTATATCGTCAAAAGTAAGACCCCTCGGGCTGTACGTTTTGTACTATCCCGAGGGGATCTTCTTTTGTGATAGACCACATCTACTACCTTCTAATCAAAAATTAATTTGGCAATATAAGGCAGAAATCTGCTCCTCTAAAATCAAAAAATCACGCAACCCGTATCAGCGGATTACCTCAAAATAATGAATTTAGAGAATTTAAAGAATAAGGGGCTTAAACATTAAACTCCTTAACTTCTCTAATATCCCTAAGTTCATTATACAAAATCGCATAAAAAAAACACCACCGACGACAACCGTCGGTGGTGTTGGTGTATTGTGTCGAAGCCTACTTCGTAGTGAATGGCTCAAGCTCGATGAATGTTGCGCCATTATTCATATCAATAACCTTGATACACATAGTGTATGAGGTATTGTAGTTAAGGTATTCCCACTTATAGTTGTACTGCGACTCAAGGAACTGACGCATAAAGTCGTGGCTAAGACCTGAAATAAGAGATAGCATACACTCCTCATAGCTTGCATAGCCAGCCATAGCGTACTTACCATCCTTAATCTCCTGAAGATTTGATGTCTCCATCATCGCAACATAGCAGCACCATACGTCATCACCAAAGATGCAGTCGAAGACTACGTCATTGACGTTTACCTCGTTGATATTAACCTCTACGTTACCAGTACCCTCGGCCTCAGCCTTGGTGCGTACCTGTACAATCTCCACTCCACCAAGAAGACTATTCTCCTGTCCCTCGCTGGTATCCATCAATGCAGCAAGGATGATGTAGTCGGTTGATGACATAGCCTCCATTATCAAGCCTGGAACGTGTTCACACTCCTTGCCATTCTCCCAGTTGAAGGTGCGTGTACCATCGAGCATAAAGCCATATGTTACAACCCAAGCACCAGGGTTTGACTGATACTGGTCGTAGACACGCTTATCAACTACCGAGCAGCGCCAATACTGTCCCTCCTCGGCATTGATGCGGAACTGGAACGATGTAGAGCCAACCTCTAAAACCTCGATAAGCTCCTCCGAGCCATTGTCATCGCCCTTTGGAACAGATGCTCCCGAGAGTGGACCATTGTAGTATGCCTGAATGGTCTTTGAGGTGCCATCCTCCACGTAGGTAAGCAACATATAGATTGCATACTGACCATTAACAACATCTACAGTAACGTAGCCATCGGTGAAGTTGTAGCCCTCGCCATCAGCACTCTTGCCCGCAGGAATATATCCAGATGATTCGGGGAAGATAGTGTAAGGATGGTAGTTCGTAGCGAAGGTATACTGACCATAAGGGAAGTAGCTGCTCATAGTCTCATCAAGGGTGTAGAAGTCCAAGATGATGCGGTCGCCATTATCGCGCACGAAGGTTACGTAGTAGTTGTAATCCTCATACCAACGACCATCCTTCGTCTTCTCGATTACGATATTCTCCACGCCATCAATTTCAGGAAGCTCGAATGGGTCATCGTTACCTCCATTACCACCACCACCTCCGTTGGACTCCATGGTCTCCATCATAAGAGGCTTCATAATAATGCTCTTGCCCGAACGTGCAGCAGCAACTACGTAATACTTTGTCTTTGGCTGAAGATCGTTGATAGTGATAACACCACCATCGGTTGCTGTACCCTCGCTCAAAACCGTATCGACAGAGATATTCTCGCCGTCGTAGAGCATATATGCACACTCATCAGCCTCAACGTTGATGACAAAGGTGATAGATGATGCAGTAGTGTCTACGGGTAGAATCTCAAGCATAGTGGTAGCATCCTTGTCGCTATTGTTGCAACCCACTGCGAAAGTTGCCATAGCAAACATCAATAGTAGCGATTTTAGAATATTTCTCATAATACCTATATATAATATATGTTAGCGTTTGTTAGTCCTTCTCGATAACACCAGTCCAGTTGCAGGTGATGTTGTTGCCCTTAAAGTCGTAGCCATCGAGGATTACGGTGTGGGTGCCATCGCCATTGTCGATGAATTCGGCTGTACCACTCTTAATCATCGCATAGTTCTTATAGCCACTTGCCGAGCCACCGCCATACTCGTAGAACCAGCTACCTACGGCCTGTGCATACTTATTTGTGAAGCCCGCAACCATAACCATCTTACCAGGTTTGTCGGAGATAGTATACTTGCCTGCAAACTTACCATCTGAAGATTGGTTGTTGGTAACAAGGTCGAACTGAAGAGTGTCGCCATATACGTAACCACCCGACTTATTCATAATGTAGATAGTGTAGTTAGAGTAGCCTGTCTGCCAGTAGTCGCCCTCGTAACCCCACTTAGCACGATGCTCGCCCTCGAATGTTACGTGGCGGTCGCTCTCGAGTGTCGACTGTGCCTCGCCCTGCTCATCGTTGTCATCGCCTGAATCATCGTCGTTAACATCCTCCAACGTAAGGTCGCCAACGAAGGTTACCTTGTGTACATTGCCGTTGATTGTAGCAACAAGAGTGATTGAGTTCTCCGACACAACCATCGTAGCATCGGTCATCTTTATCGACTCCGATGTCTCTACGTTATCTGTAGTAAGGATAAGCTGGCTGTTATTTGTAATAGAGTATGCCTTGCCGCCATTTGAGCCATCGTTTGAGCTATCGAAGGTATAGGTGCCAAGTGGAAGTGATGTGGTGTGGTTGGCTGGCGAGAAGCAATCGATGTAGTAGTATGTGCCATTAGGATACGCCTGACCGCCATTGTTAAGGCCCTGATCCGATAGGAAGAAGGCGAAGCGGTCCGAGCCCTCGCCATAATTCTCACCGTAGTAGTAGCCATCGAGGCAATCAGCGCGGAAGGTAACATCCGTATCGCCACCAATGTTTGAGCCAGCAGCCTGACGGAAGACAATAAGTGTGGTGAAGTCGCCATTTCCAGCAGTGACCTCAACAATAGAGCTACGTGCACTACCTGTTGTATTAACCTTGAAGTTAACAACGATGATGCCTGACGCTGGAGTCTTGATTGATGCGATTGCCTCCTTACCCTCGAGGATAGTTGTGGTTACGGCATCAAAACCTGTGTAGGTGACATATACGTCGCCACCATTTGCATCAACATCATACTGCTTGCCAGAGGTGATTACCAACCCCTTATCCTCGTTGTGAGGCTCGCAAGCAACAAAGAGTGTCACCAGTGCGAGTGCAAGAATTGAGAAAATCTGTTTCATTTGTTAATATAGTTTTAGTTATTAGTTCTCTGTGTGTTAAACGGAAAAGGCGGGGTGCAGCGTATGCGCTACCCCCCCCCTATATGCTTTTATATAGCTGATTTTCAGTATTATAATAATCTGTTAGTGCGCTCATCTGGGAATACAACCTTAGGCTCGAAGGTCTTAGCCTCCTCGAAGTCCATGAAGCCGTAGCCCATGATGATTACGATGTCGCCAACAGCAGTCTTGCGTGCTGCAGCACCATTAAGACAGATGCAACCGCTACCGCGCTCACCTTTGATAACGTATGTCTCGATGCGCTCGCCGTTGTTGTTGTTGACAATCTGCACCTTCTCACCCTCGATAAGACCTGCTGCGTCCATCAAGTCCTCGTCGATGGTGATGCTACCAACATAGTTTAGATTCGACTCGGTAACACGTACACGGTGAATCTTTGATTTCATTCTCTCGATAAACATAGTTTGGGTAGTTTGGGGTTACTTAATCTTGATATTATCGATAAGGCGAATCTCGCCAGCCTGAATAGCACAACATCCCTGGATACGCTCCGAATCGCTCCACGCCTCAACCTTCTGCATAGTCTTGGCATCAACAGCTTCAAAGTAGATGGTCTTCAATAGTGGGTTAGAGTCGATAGTCTTGATAACCCACTCGGTAAGCTCTGCAGGAGTCATCGTTGACATCTTCTCAGCGCACTGCTTGATAGTAGCATAGATGTGTGGTGCTGCTGCGCGGTGCTCAGGTGTGAGAAGCTCGTTGCGTGATGAAAGAGCAAGACCATCCTCGCCACGAACAATAGCACACTCAACGATGTCGATGTCAATAGCGAGCTGCTCTACCATAGCCTTGATGATAGCAATCTGCTGAAAATCCTTCTCGCCAAAGTATGCACGACGAGGGTTTACCAAAGCAAACAAGCGACTAACAACCTGTGCCACGCCATTGAAGTGACCAGGACGTGTAGCACCCTCCATAACCTTGTCGATAAGACCAAAGTCGAAGACACGAGTGTCTGGCTCTGGGTAGATATCCTCAACCGAAGGCATAAAGACTATATCTGCTCCCGCAGCCTCCAAAATTGCGCAATCAGCCTCTGGAGTGCGAGGGTAGTTCTTGAGGTCGTTTTTATCGTTAAACTGTGTTGGGTTAACAAATACACTTACGACAACAGTGTCGTTCTCCTTACGTGCGCGCTCAACCAATGAGCGGTGACCAGCATGGAGTGCTCCCATAGTAGGGACAAAGCCGAGACCCTCCTTAGGGCAATCAGCTAAAGCTGCATGTAGTGCAGCAACAGTGTTTACTACTTTCATATCATGTGTTTGAATGATGGGGCAAAGTTACAAAATAGTATGAACTTAGCAAGAAATAGATAGGAAAAAGTGGCTAATAATTACACTTTTATCGTAGATAACCTCTGTTATAGTGTGGGAAACCTCGTTATAGGTGTGTAGTTCCCCTCGTCATTGTGATAGCAAAAGGTGTTGATGCCGTTGGTAATAACTATATATTGACACTTTAGAATGGAGTTATATCGTACAACTTGGCAAAGCGTATTGTTGCAAATCTTCACACCAGGCTCTTTACATTCTACTACAATATATGGTTGAGCGTTACAATCCACAGCAACGATGTCGGCTCTTTGTGCCATGCCGTTGATGTTTACGGGATATTCGGTAATGATTTGCTGCGGAAGAAAACCACACTCCGTGAGCATATAATTTATAACATGTTGGCGTACCCACTCCTCAGGAGTCAGAACAAGCCACTTACCTCGCACGCGATCGTATATCTCGGTGCGACCACCTGTGCCACGGCGTGCACGGAGTGAAATAGGTGGAAAGTTAAGTGTAGGGTAGTCTGCCATTGCAAATAAAGTGTTATATTTGTCGCAAAGATACTAAATTATATGAAAAAGCAACTACAAATAGATGTCAACGAGCGTGTGGAGCGTGCTTGTGACTATTTCAAGAAGGGATATAATTGTGCACAGGCTGTGGTAATGGCGTTTGATGACGTGATGGAGCAGAGTCCTGAGGCGTTGGCACGCCTTACAGCACCATTTGGTGGCGGTATGGGACGTATGCGTGAGGTGTGTGGCACTGTAAGCGGTATGGCATTCTTGGCGGGTGCGATATCTCCTGCTGTTGACCCAAGCAATCTTGAGGAGCGAAAAGCGAATTATGCTTTGGTGCAGAGGTTTGCCGATACGTTCCGTAGCGAGAATGGCAATATCGTATGTCGTAGACTCCTCGGCTTGGAGTCTATGGTGGAGCGTGCCGAGACCCCTATGCCATCGGAGCGCACGGCGGAGTATTACAAGAAGCGTCCTTGCGTGGAGTATGTAGGCTGTGCTGCACGTATAGTAGCCGAGTATTTGCAGAAAATGTAGCCTTTTCTTTCGGACGAGTGTTAGAATTAATAATAATGTAACATCTTTACTTGCTAAAGGTGTTAACTTTGTGCGTTTAATTGCTAATAATAAAGTGGGTTATAATGTATAAGAAGAGTAATAGCAGCTTTGCGTCCTATTGCAGAGGGATAGAGGATAGTGAGGTTATTGGTGGCAGAGGAGGAAATATAATACCGCCACCTGAGCGAGAGTCGCTATGGTGGGCGTATTTAGAGAAGTTCAAAGATCCGATTATCATCGTTTTGATGGTAGCTTTTCTATTGTCGGTATGCTTATCAGTGTATGAAATAGTTGTGATGGACTATTCGTGGTCGGTAATGTTTGAACCTATGGGCGTTCTCCTGGCATTGCTATTGGCTACAGGTGTGGGCTTTATCTTCGAGGTTAAGGCAAATAAGGAGTTTGATATCCTAAACAAGGTAAAGGATTCGCGTCCAGTGAAGGTGTTGCGTAAGGATGGTGAGGGACGTGTGAGAATGTATGAGATACCAAAGCAGGATATTGTAGTGGGCGATGTTGTGCGCCTTGAGTCTGGTGACGAGATTCCTGCTGATGGTGAGCTTATGGAGGCGTTACAACTACGTGTAGACGAGTCAAACTTTACGGGTGAGCCATACGTAAATAAATTTACCAACCCTGATGAGTTTGATTCGGAGGCTACATACCCATCTAATTTTATGCTTCGTGGTGCTACCATAATTGAGGGTAGTGGTGTTATGCAGGTGACAAAGATCGGTATGGATACCGAGGAGGGTCATGGCGTGGCACGCGCCTCGGAGGGTAGCGATGTTAAAACACCTCTAAATAAGCAACTTGAACAGCTTGGCGGTTGGATATCGCGTGCAAGCTTTATTATTGCAACGCTTATTGTTGTTGGTCGAGTGTTATTCTTCTGGCTATCGGGTGGCTTCGATAATGGTCTTACATGGATTGAACTATTGCAGTTTATCCTTGCTTCGGTGATGATTGCCGTGACATTGATTGTTGTGGCAGTGCCTGAGGGTTTGCCTATGAGTGTTACGGTGAGCCTTGCTATGAGCATGCGTCGTATGCTCAAGGAGAATAGCTTGGTACGTAAGCTTCATGCTTGTGAAACTATGGGTGCGGCAACAGTGATATGTACCGATAAGACAGGTACACTTACCAAGAACCGTATGACCGTGATGGAGTTGGAGATGACTGATATGGGAAATATCTCTGAGGTTATGGATTGTATGGCGGTAAACTCTACAGCTGAACTATCTACCCAGGATGGTAAGTTATCTTCGATTGGAAATCCTACGGAGTGTGCTTTGCTTATGTGGCTACATGCGCAGGGTGTAGATTATACAAATTTGCGCGAGAAGTATAATGTGGTAGCTCAGGAGCCATTCTCTACTGAGACAAAGTATATGGCTACTGAGGTGTGTGGTATTGGAGCCGAGCATCGCGTACGCTTTATTAAGGGAGCACCAGAAATCGTTATGGCAATGTGTGCCGAGGGTTATGATAGAAACCATTTCGATGAGGTGTTACGCGGATATCAGATGCGTGCTATGCGCACTTTAGGCTTTGCTGTTGAGAGTGATGGCGTTACACGTTTCCTTGGTGTGGTTGGTATCTCTGATCCTATACGCGATGATGTTGCTGAGGCGATAGATACGTGTATGAACTCAGCAGGTGTTAGGGTTATCATCGTAACTGGTGATACATCGGGTACAGCAATGGAGATTGGTCGTCAGATTGGACTTATTAAGAGCGATGATGAGGGTCAGATAATTTCGGGACCTGAGTTCGCGAAACTATCCGATGCAGAGGCTTTGACTCTATTGAAGGGTGATAAGCTTAAGATAATATCACGAGCACGCCCTGACGATAAGGCGCGTTTGGTTATGCTACTACAGTTGAATAACGAGGTTGTAGCAGTTACTGGCGATGGAACAAATGATGCTCCTGCCCTTAGCAAGGCTCAGGTGGGACTATCTATGGGTGATGGTACGTCGCGAGCAAAGGAGGCGAGCGATATCACCATTATTGATAATTCTTTCGCAAGCATCAATAAAGCAATAATGTGGGGTAGGTCGCTCTATCTCAATATTCGACGCTTTATAATCTTCCAGATGACAATTAACCTATGTGCATGCTTGATTGTGTTGCTCGGCGCATTTATAGGCTATGACTCTCCACTCACCGTAACGCAGATGTTGTGGGTAAATCTTATTATGGATACCTTTGCGGCGATGGCACTCTCTTCGTTGCCACCTGATAGAGGTGTGTTGAATGAGCCACCTCGTGACCCTAATAGCCATATTATTGATAAGAGAATGTTGTGGCGTATTGTGACTACTGGATTGGTATTCTTTGTTTTCCTAGCGGCATTATGGCAGTATATGTTTCATATTAGTGTGTCGTCGGTAAGGGAGATGATGGAGCCAGAGCAGTTGCGACTATTCTTTACAGAGATGTTTAGTCTCGCTAAAGTGTCGTTGCACTTAACAGGCAAGGAGATGGGTATATATTTCTCAATATTTGTGCTTATGCAGTTCTGGAACTTGTTTAATGTTAAGTATTTTAGAACGGATAGAAGCCTTATCTTGGATATAATAGACCTGTTCCGTAATCCTAAGCGCGTTAAGGAGTCGTACAACAAGTACTTCTTGCTTATCGCAATGGTGATAATCGTGGGTCAGGTGCTTATCGTTACGTTTGCAGGTGAGATATTCAATGTTGAACCTATATCGCTTGATGATTGGTTATGGCTGATAGTGATAACATCGCCAGTGCTTATAATTCCTGATGTGGTAAGGTTTGTATCAAGACTTAGGTAAGCTTTGTGCGATAAATGCATAATAGGTAGATATAGAGATGCAAAATAATCATCCTTATATCTACCTATTTTATTATTAGTGGTTGTCTATTACTTGCAGTGAGGACAATGCTCATGTTCGCTAAGTATTGTATGCGGAACATTACCATGTGATATCAGCTGAATAGGGCAGTTGTAGTTGCGTAGCTGCTCTTCGGTAATGATGTTGGAGTCGTGGCGGTGTACGTGGCGATTGACGCACATTATGCTTCGTACGACGCTCGAAATTGTGCCAATATCGTGCGATACCATTATAATAGCCATCTTCTCAGAGAGGTGGTGGAGAAGATTGTATAACTCGTTCTCAAATTGATTGTCAACAAAGTTTGTAGGCTCGTCAAGCACCAATAGCTTAGGATTAGATATAATGGCACGACAGAGCATTACACGCTGAAGTTGTCCTCCTGATAACTCTCCTATGGCACGGTTTGATAGCTCTTTAAGGCGTGCCATATCAAGTATCTCTTCTGCTCGTTTACGTTCCTCTTTGCCATATCGTTGAAATAGACCGCGCTCAGATTGTAGACCAGACATTACTACCTCTATAACCGAAATAGGGAACTCCTTATCAAAGGATGCTATCTGCGGAAGGTAGCCTATATGTGGCTTATTTCCACGCATAATTCGAGGGCTATAGCTAATGTTGCCACTATGCTTGATAATGCCCATGATAGCCTTTACAAGTGTGCTCTTGCCACCACCATTAGGTCCTATGATGCCGATAAAATCGTTGTCGTATATATCAATATTTACATGTTCAAGTGCTACAATGTTGTCGTAGCGTACCCCAACGTCATGAAGGGTAATAATTGGCTCTCTACTCTGCATAGCTCTTGCAAATAAGTTCTGAGACACGCTCAATCTCTCCGATAATATCATCAGAAAGAGGGTCGGTAACGATGACCTCTGCACCACACTCTGCTGCCAGAGGAGCAATCTTATCGGTGCTATATTGAGGCTGGATAAAGATATAGTGCAAGTTATTAGCCTTTGCTTCGTCGACTAATTTTGTTAACATTCGTGGCGATGGCTCTTTACCATCCTGCTCAATGGCTATCTGCTTGATGCCATAATCGTTTGCATAGTAGGTGTATGCAGGGTGATATATCATCATTGCCTTAACATTAGCATTGCGAATCTTCTCACTACATTCTGTATCCAGATTCTCTATGCGCTTTAAAAGGTGTTGTGCCGCAGTGTCGTACTTCGTAGAGTCGGGATAGCGTTTCATTACCTCGCGCTGAATAGTCGATACCATAGTATATAACGCGCGTGGGGATGTCCATGTATGAGGGTCAATGCCATGGCTATGTGCGCAGTGGTTGTGTGTACAACTACCTTTAAGTAATGTAATACCATCGGAGAGGTCTACGATGTTTTCGTTGTTGGCTATACGGCTTACGAGACCTTGCTCGAAGGTGATAAGACCTGTAGTGAAGAGCATCTGAGCATCATTTGCTGCTGTGAGCTGTCGTGCTGTAGGGTCGTAGGTCTCTGGTGATGCTCCCTCTGGGACTAACACCTCAATGGGAAAATCTCCACATGTAACCTCCTCGACCAACATCTTAAGAGGGGTGATGCTTACAAAAATAGTCGTATCGTTATTCTCGTTGCTTTGTGCGTTGCATCCAGCAAATAGGGTGGCAAGTAGTATGAAAATTGCTATTTTCTTTGTCATATATCGTGTTATCGATTTTATAAATATCATTATTGATGCAAAGGTATAAAAAAAGTAGTCGTATATTTTGTTTTTATCTGTAAAAATTTCGACCTTTGTCGTTGGAAAAACAAAACTTGTGCAAAATGATTAAGAATATAACCAATAGCGTAGTTTATATCGGTGTTGATGATACCGATATTGATCTCTTCGAGAGCCAGTATGTTGTGCCTAATGGCGTATCGTATAACTCATATATCATCTTTGATGAGAAGGTGGCGGTGATGGATACCGTTGATCTTCGTAAGTGTGAGGAGTGGATGCAGAACCTTGAGACAGCACTTAATGGTCGTACTCCTGATTATCTCGTTGTTCAGCATCTTGAGCCAGATCATGCAGGCTCTATTGCTAAGGTCTTGGAGAAGTATCCTAATATGCAGGTCGTAGCGTCGGATAAGGCGGTGAAGATGATGCCTCAATTCTTCTTTGATGTAGAGTTGGAGGGCCGCATTATGGGTGTTAAGGAGGGTGGTACACTTTCGCTTGGTGGTCGTACGCTTCACTTCGCTATGGCTCCTATGGTTCACTGGCCAGAGGTTATGGTAACGTATGATAGCTCTGAGAAGATTCTCTTCTCTGCAGATGGCTTTGGTAAGTTTGGTGCACTTGCTCACGAGGAGGAGTGGGCTGATGAGGCTCGTCGCTATTACTTCAATATCTGTGGTAAGTATGGCGCACCTGTGCAGGCATTGTTGAAGAAAGCTGCGGCACTTGATATCGCTATTATTTGTCCTTTGCATGGTCCTGTGCTTACTGAGAATCTTGGCTACTACATTGGTCTATATGATAAGTGGAGCAAGTATGAGACTGAGGATAACGGTGTTGTAGTTGCATACGCTTCTATCCATGGTAATACCGCTGAGGTGGCTAATAAGTTTGCTGATATCCTTCGCGCTAAGGGTGCTAAGAATGTTGTTGTACATGACCTCTCTCGCTCAGATATGGCTAAGGCTGTGGAGGATGCTTTCCGTTATAGCCATTTGGTTGTTGCAGCAGCATCGTATGACTCAGATGTGTTCCCTCCTATGCACGACTTTTTGCACCACCTTGCAATCAAGGGTTTCTGTAAGCGTCGTATCGGTATAATCGAGAATGGCTCATGGGCTCCTTCTGCAGGTCGCGCAATGCGTAATATTATTGATCGTTTTAAGGATGTGTGTGTTGTGGAGGATATGGTGACTATTATATCACGCATGAAGCCATCAGATATTCCAGCTTTGGAGCGTCTTGCGGATGAGATATTGGCTGTTAAGTGTGAGCGTTGCTCATAATATATGCTGTCTAACAAGGTTATTTTGGCGTTGCACTCGACCTTAAAATAGTAAATTGCGGTTTTTCGGGCTGAGTGCGCCTAAAACAAACGCTTGTTATACGACTTCTATAAGTTGGGCTTGTCTAACAAACTTGTTGGACAAGTCCTTTTGTTTGTTCATATAGTTGTTGTTGAAAACTTACTTTTGCAAAATGTAGGATAAATCGGAAAAAAGATGTACCTTTGTGGGATAATGTTAATGTATCTTAATTTTAACTCGATATATGATTAAGTCAATGACTGGCTTCGGCAAGGGCGAGGCCATTTGCGGGGATAAGAAGTTTCGCGTGGAGTTGCGCTCGTTGAACTCTAAGCAGCTCGACTTGAGCGTCAAGATTCCTGGTAAGTATCGTACTGCCGAGGCTGAGGTGCGAAATATTATAACACGCCAGTTGCAGCGCGGTAAGGTAGATTGCTTTGTGTCATTTGAGGCTGCTGTAGCTGATACTTCTGCGCATATCAATGTTGATGCGTTTAAGGCGTATGCCAATGAACTTCGCAAAGTGTGTCAGGAGAATGGTATCAGTGCCGAAGGAGATGCTCTGCTAACAGCTGTAATGCGTATGCCCGATGTGGTAACATCTGAGGAGCAGGATGTTTCGGATGATGAGCTAAAGGCAATTGTAGATGCTACGGAGCAGGCTGCGGCGCAACTTGATGCTTTCCGTGTGCAGGAGGGTGCAATACTAATTGCAGACCTTTTGTCGCGTATTGATCTTATTGAGAAGTATCGCCATGAGGTTGAGCCTTTCGAGGGTCAGCGTGTGGAGACCATCAAGAATCGTATACGTGAGAATTTGCAGAAGCTTGCTGTGGAGGTAGACAATAACCGCCTTGAGCAGGAGATGATATTTTATATCGAGAAATTGGATATTACAGAAGAGAAGGTACGTCTTGATAACCATTGCTCATATTTCCGCGAGGTGGCGGCGACAGAGGATGCTCCAGGACGTAAACTCGGCTTCATCGCTCAGGAGCTCGGTCGCGAGATAAACACTATGGGCTCTAAGTCGAACGAGGCAAATATGCAACGTTTGGTAGTTATGATGAAGGATGAATTGGAAAAGATTAAGGAGCAGGTGCTCAATATATTATAATTTGAAAATATGGGTAAGTTAGTTATATTTTCAGCTCCCAGTGGCTCTGGTAAAACAACAATTGTTCGTGAACTTTTGAAGCGTTACGATTGTTTTGAGTTCTCTATCTCTGCAACTTCGCGTCAGCCTCGTGGTCAGGAGCAGAACGGCGTAGACTACTACTTTATGTCGAACGATGAGTTTAAGGCTCGCGTAGCGCGTGATGAGTTTGTAGAGTGGGAGGAGGTTTATGCTGGTACGTGCTATGGCACGCTTAAAAGCGAGATGGAGCGTATTTGGGCAAAGGGCAATACTATCTTTTTTGACGTAGATGTTATGGGTGGTATTAATCTTAAACAACTCTTTGGTGAGGATGCCTGCTCAGTGTTTATCATGCCACCATCAGTGGAGGAGTTGGAGCGTCGATTGCGCGGTCGAGGTACTGACGCTGAGGAGGTTATTCAGAAACGTATTGCTAAGGCAGAGTTCGAGCTATCTAAGGCACCAGAGTTTGACCATGTGGTGATTAACGATGTGCTTGAGGATGCTGTGAATGAGGTCTCAGCAATCATTTCACAATTCTTAAAGTAATTTGTTATATGAAAAAACGTATGTTATTGTATTTCGGCTCGTTTGACCCTATACATAATGGTCATATCGCACTTGCCGAATATGCTTTAGATAAGGATTTGGCGGATGAGGTAGCTCTTATTATCTCGCCACAGAACCCATTCAAGGCAAACCATTTACAGACTCCTGAGTATACTCGATATGAAATGGCTGAGATGGCATGCAAAGAGTCTAAGTATCCTGAGCGCATCAAGCCTTCTGTTATTGAGTTTGTATTGGAAAAGCCTTCATATACAATAAATACCCTCGATTATCTTAAGGAGAATCATGGTACTGATATGGAGTTTTCAATCATCACAGGAACAGATATATGGTCGCGTTTCGATGAGTGGAAGGAGTATGAGCGTATCTTGGCAGAGTATAAAATCTATGTCTATCCACGTAAGGGATATGAGTTGGAGAAGTTTGCCGATCGTGTAACCTTGTTGGAGGATGCACCATTTGTGGAGTTCTCATCTACAGAGGTGCGCGCAAAAGCTGAGCGTAATGAGGATATTACCTCAATGGTTGCTCCATCTGTTGCTGAGTATATTGTTAAGAATCAGCTTTGGACACCTGCAGGTCGTATAGTTCGCTATACCTCTATGATTGAGGGTGGCGATGAGCGTGCAGAGTTATATATCGAGCGTGGTAAGTGTTATTTCCAGCATAATGAATGGGGTAAGGCAATCAACGATTTTAATCGTGCTAAGGCTCTTGATTCTGAGAATGAGGAGGCTCAGCAGCTTCATGATATGGTATACGAAATCCTCTCATTTAGATATAAGGATATCTATAATCCATAATAAGTAAACGTATGATAGAGATTGATGATAAGATTGTTAGCCTTGATCTATTGCGAGAGTGCTTTAGTTGTGATTTAGGCAAATGTAAGGGTATCTGTTGCGTGGAGGGTGACTCTGGCGCACCACTCGATATTGATGAGGTGGATATCCTTGAGCAGGAGTGGGAGAATTATGCTCCCTATATGACCGAGGAGGGACGTGCCGCTGTCGAGGAGCAGGGTTTCATGGTTGTAGATGTCGATGGCGACTACACTACGCCACTTGTCGATAATGCTGCATGTGCATACGCTTTCGAGGAGAATGGTATCACTTTTTGTGCTATTGAGCGCGCATACCGCGAGGGTAAGTGTTCATTCATGAAGCCTATATCTTGTCACCTCTATCCAATACGTGTTACTCGTTTCCGTAATGGCTCAGCAGGTTTGAACTATCATCGTTGGGCTGTTTGTGGCTCGGCACGCGAGTGTGGTAAGAAGCTCGGAATACCTGTATATAAAGGTCTTAAAGAGCCGATTATTAGAGCCTTTGGTGAGGAGTTTTATCATCAGTTGGAGTTGGCTGAGGATATGTTAAAAGAGTTTAAGTAACTATTGATAAAATACTGAATATTAGATATGAGATTATTATTGTTGGTTGTTGCCATGCTTGTGGGCTTTGTTGCCGAAGCACAGGATTCGTTGGCAATGGCGAAGATAGATACTCTTAAACGAGATACGGCGGTTGTTGAAAAACCTATGCCAGTACGTCCTGTAAAGACACTTGGTCAGGTATCGGCAATTGACACATTGGCTACCGAGAGTGATAAGATTAGCATCATATTGTTTAATGATAATACATGGCGATATGTGATGTCGGAGAACTATAAGGCGGATAGTGAGGTCTTTAGTGATCATTGGAATACTACTGCAACACATGCATATAGCGATGTGGAACTGAATTCACTCCCTGAGGCAACGCCTATTCTTTTGATTGATTCGATGGAGAGTTATCACTATCCATATATTGGTCGTATTACATCGCGATATGGTCCTCGTCGTGGACGTGCACATCAGGGTTTGGATATATCGCTTAAGACGGGCGATCCTATCTACGCTACCTTTGATGGTAAGGTGCGTTTCTCTAAGGCTGCAGGCAATTATGGTAATCTTGTTATCATTCGCCATAATAATGGCTTGGAGACATACTATGCACACCTTTCGCAGCGTGATGTCGAGGTGGGCGACTGGGTTGTTGCGGGTCAGCAAATCGGACTTGGAGGAAGTACTGGTCGAAGCACAGGTCCACACCTTCACTATGAGGTGAGATATAAAGGTCAGTCTTTTGACCCTGAGCGTATTATAGACTTTAGTAGTGGTAATTTGCGACGAGCAGAGTTGCTCCTTAAGCGTCGTCATTTCAGCATCTATGCTAAATATGAGCAGGATTTTGATGCCGAAGTGGAGGTTGAGAAGATTGAGGAGGCAGAGCGCAAGGCTGCTGCTGCTATTCAGTATCACACAGTCCGCTCTGGCGATATTTTGGGCTCTATCGCTCGAAAGTATGGCACTACCGTAACTCGTATTTGTCAGCTTAATGGTATTAAGTCGACATCTATCTTGCGTATTGGTCAACGACTAAGAGTGCGCTAAATTATTGATAACGAGGGTTGATGCGAGGAGTGTCGACCCTTTTTTATTGTATTATGAGAAAGTTGAGATATATTGCCTTGTCGCTGTTGTTGGCGATTACTGTTGTTGGGTGCAGTGGTAATGCACCACAAACAAAGGTGTTTAAATATGGGGTTAATGAGACTGCGGACATGCCTATGCCCGATATTATCCCTACGCCACGAAATGTGATCCATTCTGGAGGTAGTTGCTATGTCAACGCTACGGCTGATATTACCTATGCTACAGCCTCTTTGAAGCCTGTAGCGGAGTATTTGGCTTCGTATGTAACACTGTCGTTTAGTGAGGGCGAAGATGGTATTATACATCTTGCTTATGATTCAACACTTGACGGTGAGGAGTATCATTTGGTGATTAATTCGCAAGGTATTCACATTGCGGGAGGTGACTATGGCGGTGTTATAAATGGTATCACTACGCTATTTCAGCTGATGCCTGCGAATCTATATGCCGAGACATTAACTTTTCCTTTTGAGATGCCATTGTGTGAGATAAGCGATGCTCCGCGCTATGGTTATCGAGGTTTTATGCTCGATGTGTGTCGCACGTGGATGCCAAAGGAGGCGGTGATGGAGTATATAGATATTCTTGCCCACCATAAGATTAATACTCTGCGCCTGCACCTTACAGATGATGAGGCATGGCGTATAGAGATTGAGTCGCACCCTGAGCTTGCCCAGGAGGGTGGTTTTCGAGGTGGAGATGCTAAGATATGGCCCCGCTATGGTAAGTGGAACGAGCGTTGGGGAGGATATTATACAAAGGCGGATATGCGAGAGATTATTGAGTATGCTGCGGTGCGAAATATCGAGGTAATTCCAGAGATTGATCTTCCTGGACATAGCTTATGTATTGCTACACTTCACCCTGAGATATTGTGTGATTATGAGGTAAATACATCGCGTGCCTTTGGCTATGATACACGTTCTGCATTTTGTGCCTCTAAGGAGGATAATTACCTGCTGCTTGATGATATTCTTCGTGAGGTATGCGAGTTGTTTCCGTCGCGATATATACACATTGGTGGCGATGAGGTTGATATGTCGCAGTGGCGACGTTGTCCTGATTGCAATGCCTTGATGCAGAAGCGTGGCATGACAACAACAGTTGAGTTGCAACAATATTTTATGTCGCGTGTGGCAGAGATTCTTGCACGTTACGACAAGCTTCCTGCGGTATGGAATGAGGCTATAGAGGGCGGAAAACTCACGGCTGAAACACGCGTATATGGCTGGGAGGGCGTTAAGGAGTGTCGTGCGTCTGCTGCCGAGGGTTACTCAACTGTCGTTATGCCTGGAGAGTATTTCTATTTCGATATGAAGCAATCGGCACGCGAGACGGGTCATGACTGGGCGGCAATCTTCGACTGGTCAAAGGTTTATGGTTTTACCCCTAAGGGTGTGGGCTTCACATCTGCCGAGGAGCAGAATATTCATGGTCTTGAGGCTTCGTTCTTTAGCGAGCTATATGCTTCTAACGCTCCCGAAACACTCGATTTCCTGCATTATCAGACCTTCCCGCGTATGGTTGCCTTTGCCGAAATTGCGTGGGTAGATAGCGATAATCGCGATAAGGCGGAGTTCTATAAGCGCATGGTTGCCCACTACGAAAGATTGGATGCTATGGGCGTTGCCTATCGTCTTATGCCACCAACGGTTAAGTATGAAAATGGTAAGCTTATCGCATCAACTGATGATGGAGCTGATGTCTATTATATGTGTGAGCCTGAGAATGTTGAAACCATATATTCGGAGCCTATATCAACATCAAATCCTGCACGATACACCTTTGTGTCACGTAGGGGTAAGGCTAAATCACCTATCTCTGCCGTATCGTCTCATTTTAAGACATTAACGCCAAAATTTGATATCACATCTTCTATGTCCGATAGCGAGCGTTTCTCGTTCGATAAGGCTGAGGGGTATGGTCGCTTGGCGCGAACATCGCGTGCTGCGGATGTTGACGATTGGGTGATGTTTACGTTCGAGACACCTGTGAAGTGTCGCCGTATGGTTGTGGCTACAGGAAACTTCCAGCTACCACGTTATATCTTCGAGAATGGATATGTGGAGGTGAGCTACGATGGTGCGACTTTTGAGTGCGTAGGAGAACTTGAATGTGGTAAGTATACGATAGAGTATCCAGAGTGCCCTATAAAGGCGGTGCGTATGGTCTGCACATCGCGTGGTAATGGCGCGGAGTGGGTATCTATCCAGCCTCCGACTATCTATCCGTTGCTATAGCAAACCCTCCTCGCGGAGCATCGTGGCGTAGTGTGCTGCCTTCTTGTCAAGAGCAAGAGGGTAGGCGCGCGATGATGACGGCATGCGCCAGAAATGGATGGTGCGGTTGCCAATTTTGATATCTGTTTTGCTCCCGATTGGAGGTTCTATGCAACAGAATTTCTCGACAATAATATCCGTTGCCTTCTGTCCTGTTGTCACTATTGCTGTGGCGTTAGGGAGCTGTGCGATGAGAGCCTCTATGTCTGTTGGTGTAACTATCTCCAGGAACTTATCCGAAGCATTATCCTTGAGTCGTCGCACCTCTGTGGCGGTGTCATATAGAGCTAATCCTTTGCTTGAGCAAAACTCTGCAATACACTCGCGGTCAAAGACTTTGTGTTCCTTTACTTCGAAGTAGTGTTTATCTTCGTGGAATAAAAATCCCATAATGCGCCACATGTCGTTTATCCAGTTGGGATAGAAGAAATCCATAGACCAACGCTCACGCTTGGGCGGAAAACTACCAAGCATAAGAATCCTCGCCCCCGTGGGGAGAAATGGCTCTAAGGGATGTCGCTCAACGTGCTGCATAGACTACTCCTTGTTTGCTTCACGTGCCATAATCATCAACTCGAAAGGTACGTGGCAGTAGCCACGTGGATTCTTGTCGAGATAATCCTGATGATACTCCTCGGCAGCGTAGAAGTTGCGCAAAGGTTCCACCTCCACCATCAGTGGCTCGCCAATAATGCGCTCTATACCGCTGTAAACCTCCTTAATCGTAGTAGTGTCCTCTTCTGAGGTGTAGTATATGCCTGTGCGGTAGCGTGTGCCACAATCTTCGCCCTGACGATTTAGCGACGTAGGATCTATCGAGCGGAAGAAGAGTTCCAAAAGTAACGTGAGGCTCACAACCTCAGGGTCGTAAACGATATGCACCGTCTCGGCATATCCCGTAAGGTCAGTGTATACCTGCTCGTATGTAGGGTTGTCGGTGTTACCATTAGCATATCCTACGGCAGTTGATATAACGCCACGTACCTGCTTGAAATAGTGTTCTGTACCCCAGAAACATCCGCCTGCAAAATATATATCCTTCATTTTAAAGTGAAAGGTGAAAAGTTAAAAGTGAAAAGTAAGGTGCTCTGTGCGCGATGGGTTAATATTCTATCTCATTCATTACCTCCTGTAGTCTGTTTAGGAATCCTGTCGATATAGGTCCGTCCATCTGTGTGTGGTGGAATTGGAACGAAAGGGGGATCGTAGTGCGAAACCATCCTTTGCGATACTTACCCCATACGGCAAAAGGGTTGTTCCAATAGCCCGCATATACGTTTACTACCGAGTCGAGTTCACACTTTGTGAGAGCTGAACTGCCTATTACCATATAGTCATCGCCTAAGGTTATGTCCGTTGTGCTACGTGTCGCCTCCTCGGTGATGCGTAGGTAATCCGCTGCAAAGGTGTGTATATCTTTGGAGTAGGGTATGTCGCAGGTGTTGATACCGCCATCCGCGGTGCGCACTATGGTGTTTATCGCAAGGTGGTCAAACTCCATCAACTTGTCGCCTACGGGCAGCATGTAAAACTCCCTAAACTCTGATGCTGCGCGCACAATGGCGTAACACATAAGCATATTTAGTTTCACGCCCTTGCGCTTCGCAAGTCGTCGTAGGTGCGTAATGTCAAAGGTCTTTGTCATCGTCACCATCGGCATTGCAGCCTTCATCCATAACTCAAACGCCTTAGCGCGCGACGTGGTCTTGGGGTCTATCTCTCTCATACAATCATAATTTTATGCAAAGATAGTATAAATGCTCATATAGAGTGTTGTTCATTCGGGAAAATATCTTTAATTTTGTGTTATCTAATATTGTCGAATAAAATTAAACAACTTAATACGCGATGAAGAGATTTTTGCTTTTTGCTGTCGTGGTGGCACTATTTACCGCCTGTACGCAGGAGATTACGGTGGATGTTACAAATCCAACAATTGCTGATGATGCTCCCGAAACTCTCGTTGTGGGCTTCGAGGGTGACGATACACGTATTCAGCTCCAGGGTGGCAAGACCGTATGGACACAAGGCGACCAGGTGTCGGTGTTCTATAAGAGCGATGCTAACCAAAAATGGCAGTATAATGGTGAGACAGGTAGTCGCACAGCAGAGCTTAAGCGCGTGGATGCAGGTGTCGCATCTGCAAGAATGGATCGCGTTGTTGTGGCATACCCATATAGCGATAACTATCTTCTAAATCTCACTACAGGTGATATCGAAGCTACAATGCCCGCAGTGCAGACCTATATGAAGGATAGCTATGGCTTGGATGGTAATATTATGGTCGCATCAAGCTATTTCACACAATTTAATCTTAAGAATGTATGCGGTTGGCTTAAGTTGCAACTTACTGGCGATGGCGAAGTTGTTAAGAGTATTAAGTTGCGTGGTAATAATGGCGAGCAGGTCGCGGGCTTGATTTATGTAGATACTGAAAATGCTACCTCTATCCTCGCATCAGAGATGGGTGATGTTACCGAGGATGAGGGCGAGAATATTACCGGTGGCGCAGGTGGCAACCTTGTCTTTGACGACACAATCCTTACCGAGGTAACCCTCAACTGCGGCGAGGGCGTAACGCTTGGCGAGGAGGCTACCGCTTTCTATATCGCTTTGCCCCCACAGACCTTTACGCAGGGTCTTACCGTAGAGATTACCGACGATAGTGGCTACACTATGACACAAGCTACAGATAAGGAGGTTGCTATCGAGCGTAACACTATTCAGCCTATGGCGGCTATTGACTTTGTAAACCCTAACACTCCCGCCCAGCCCACCCCTGCC
>JAGBUS010000004.1 GCA_017630735.1 Alistipes sp.
AAGTGAAAACTGAAATCTGAAAACTGAAAACTGAAAAGTAAGGTGCGCTTCGCGCAGGATTTATAAAGTAAAAAGTAATATCAGCAACGCATATTATAAAACTTATGCGAAGCATACCACACCTTTCAGTTTCCACTTTTCACTTTTCAGTTTCTTTGCGGTAGTAGCTCAGTTGGTAGAGCATCGGCTTCCCAAGCCGAGGGTCGCGGGTTCGAGTCCCGTCTACCGCTCAAAACAACTTAAAACTTAACTATATGAAAAAGACACTCTTAGTCGCTCTATTTGCGCTATTGGCAGTGGGCGGCATTTCGGCACAGGAGTACAAGCCATCGAAGGCTAACTTGCGCTCTCGTAGTGAGTTCGCGGAGGACCGTTTCGGTATCTTCATCCATTGGGGTCTATACAGCGTTTATGGACAGGGTGAGTGGTACTTGCAGAATGCTGGTCTTGACCGTGATGAGTACGCTAAGGTGGCAGATGCCTTCTATCCACATCGTTTCAACGCTAAGCAGTGGGTGTCGTTGGTAAAGGCTGCGGGTGCTAAGTATATCTGTATCACTACACGCCACCACGATAGCTTCTCTATGTGGGACACCAAGGCTTCGGACTATAACATCGTGGATGCTACACCTTTCAAGCGCGATATCCTTAAGGAGCTATCTAAGGAGTGCGATAAGCAGGATATAGCACTTCACTTCTACTATTCACATGCCGATTGGTATCGTGATGACTACCCAAGAGGTCGTACAGCTAAGGGCGTTACAGGTCGTGACTCTACACGCGTTAGCTGGGACAACTACTACAAATTTATGAATCGTCAGCTTACGGAGCTTCTTACAAACTACGGTAAGGTGCGTGCTATATGGTTTGATGGCTGGTGGGACCACGATGAGGATGAGACTCCATTTGATTGGCAGCTTGATGCACAGTATAAGTTGGTGCATAAGCTCCAGCCACGCTGTCTTGTAGCAAACAACCACCACCAGGCACCTTTCGAGGGCGAGGATATTCAGATTTTCGAGCGCGACCTACCAGGTGAGAATGAGCATGGCTTATCGGGTCAGGAGGTTAGTCAGCTACCATTGGAGACTTGCCAGACGATGAATGGTATGTGGGGCTATAAGGTTGCAGACCAGAATTATAAGTCTACTGAGGAGCTTATTCGCTACTTGGTAAGCACTGCGGGTAAGGGTGCTAACCTTCTTCTCAATGTGGGCCCTCAGCCTAACGGTGAGATACCTTATGCTGCACAGGAGCGTTTGCGTGCTATGGGTAAGTGGCTAAAGGCTAACGGCGAGACTATCTACGGCACTGTTGCGGGCGATGTGCCACAGCAGGAGTGGGGTTGCACAACTCGTAAGGAGAATAAACTCTATGTTCATATCTTCGAGTTCGAGGGCGGTGAGATTCGCTTGCCTCTAAATTGTCAGGTGGAGAGCGTGAAGTTCTTCGGCAAGGGTAAGAAGGTGGACTACCGCATGGAGGATAATGTTCTTGTACTCAACCTTGAGCCTGTTAAGGGTGTTGTAGACCAGATTATTGAGGTTAAGACATTCGTTGAGGAGCCTAAGAAGAGTTCAAAAAGAAAGAAAGAGTAGTCTTAAGTAGCAGATTTATCTCTTAGAGCGTAAAATATCGCAGTCCAGATTTGTGGATTGCGATATTTTTCTTATCTTTGCGCGATTAACGCGCGAATGGTTACACGGCGAAATAATTTATAAAACAATAACAATAAAAACTTTTTAACAATGCAGAGTAAAGGTATTATCAAGTGGTTGGCACTCCTTTTGGGTGTTGCCAGCATCTTCCAGCTCTCATTTACCTTTGTGACTCGTAACATCGAGGCAGATGCAAAGGAGCAGAGCGACCCACAGGCCTATCTTGACCAGAAGTGGGATGAGAAAGTCTATTTCGGTTACACCTACGGTGAGTGTAAGGAGAAGGAGTTGAACTTGGGTCTTGACCTCAAGGGTGGTATGAATGTCATGCTTGAGATTAAGGCAGTGGATGTTATCCGCACCAACGCTTTCAACGACATCACAGTTGCATCAAACAATGTTCTTCGTGACAGCATCGAGTCAGCACTTAAGGCTGCTGCTAAGTTTGAGACTACATCTGAGGTAGTAGATGCTTATCTTGCTGCACTTACTGCTGAGGATTTGATGGCTATCTATGGCACTGAGGATGCATCGGCTATCGCATCGACACTCAAGACAAATGTTAGCGACTCTGTGGCTAAGATGAATGAGGTGTTGGCTACCCGTATCGACCTTCTTGGTGTTGTTCAGCCAAACATCCAGCCTGTAGCAGGTACTAACCGTATCATGGTTGAGCTTCCAGGTGTTAAGGAGCCAGAGCGCGTAAGTAAGCTTTTGGCATCTACTGCAAACCTTGAGTTCTGGGAGGTATGCTCAGCAGAGGATACTAACGCTATCATGCAGGCTCTCTTCATGGAGGCTGACGCTCTTGTTCGTGAGCATCTTCTTGCTGAGGGTGCAGATGAGACTGAGGTTAGCTACTCACCACTTAGTGAGCTTCTCTCAACATCTTACCCAGCCCTTGCAGGTGACGGCACAACTACAACATTCAATGTTTACGAGCCTATCGTTGCAGCTGCTGAGAAGTCAAACATCCAGCGTATCAACGACTACCTCGCTATCGATGCAGTAGCTCAGTTGTTCCCAGCAGATGTTAAGCTTGCATGGTCAAACAAGAGCTCTTTGGATAGCTCTAAGGGTACATTCCTTCTCTACGCTTTGAAGGGTAAGGATGGCGCATTGCTTCCAGTATTGGATGGCTCAGGCATCACATCTGCACGCGCACAGGGTGGTCAGTATGGTGGCTTCGAGGTATCTATGATTATGGACTCTAAGACAGCTATCGAGTGGGGTAACATCACAGGTGCAAATGTTGGTCGCTCTATCGCTATCGTGCTTGATAACTATGTATATTCAGCACCTCGCGTAAATGGTCGTATCGATGGTGGTGAGTCATCTATCACAGGTAACTTCTCTGCTCAGGAGGCTGAGGACTTGGCAAGCGTACTTAGCTCAGGTAAGTCACCAGCACCTGCAACAATCATCTACTCTGAGGTTGTAGGTCCATCACTCGGTCAGCAGTCTATCAACGCAGGTTTGCTATCGTTCGTATTGGCATTCTGCTTGGTACTTATCTATATGGCATTCTTCTACAACCGTGCTGGTTGGTTCGCTAATATCGCTCTTATTTGCAATGTATTGCTTCTCTTCGGTGTTCTCACATCGTTTGGTGCAGTATTGACATTGCCAGGTATCGCCGGTATCGTACTTACTATGGGTATGGCTGTGGATGCTAATGTTATCATCTTCGAGCGTATTAAGGAGGAGTTGCGTGGCGGTAAGGGTCTTATGCTTGCTATCAAGGATGGTTTCTCTAACGCTTACTCAGCCATCATCGATGGTAACCTCACTACAATCATCACCGGTATCGTACTCTTCTTCTTCGGTACAGGTCCTGTTAAGGGCTTCGCTACTACTTTGGTTCTTGGTATCATCACATCACTCTTCTGCGCTATCTTCATCACTCGTCTTTTGATTGAGACTCGTGTTGAGCGTAAGGGTGAGATTAAGTTCTCATCGAAGCTTACCGAGAACTTCTTGCAGGGTGTTAAGTTCAGCTTTATCTCTAAGCGTAAGGTATCTTACATCATTTCAGGTGCGTTGGTTGTTGCATCTATCATCTCACTCCTAACCCTCGGTCTTAACCAGGGCGTTGAGTTCACAGGTGGTCGTTCGTATGTTGTTAAGTTCAACGAGACTGTGAATGTTGAGGATGTACGCCAGAGCCTTGAGGCAGAGTTCGAGGCTGTAGCAGATGCTGCAAACTCATCTATTGAGGTTAAGCAGTTCGGTGCTGACAACCAGGTGCGTATCGTTACTCAGTATCAGCCTGAGGGTCTTGACGGTGAGGAGGCAAACGATGTTGTTGACCGCTTGTTGTTCGCAGCATTGGATGAGTTCTTTACTATCGAGGACTTCGGCTTCAATGAGTTCCGTACTGCAGGCGACGGCATTGCACAGTGGGGTATCGCTTCATCTGAGCAGGTTAACGAGTCTATCTCTTCTGAGATGGCAGTGAACTCTATCATCGCTGTTATCATCGCTTTGATTGCTATCGGTTGCTACATCGCTATCCGCTTCCGCCGTTGGCAGTGGGCTTTGGGTGCTACAGCAGCCTTGGTACACAACGCATTGCTCGTTATCGGTATCTTCTCTATGTTGTATGCTGTTATGCCATTCAACTTGGAGGTTAACCAGGCATTCATCGCTGCAATCTTGACTATCATCGGTTACTCTATCAACGATACAGTGGTTATCTTCGACCGTAT
>JAGBUS010000051.1 GCA_017630735.1 Alistipes sp.
CGTGTTGCTCGATAGAGTGTTATAATCAAATTTTAATGAGGGGCATCCCAAAAGGATACCTCTCATTTTTTTTGAGAAATCTTTTGGCGTTATCTAAAAAAAACTGAAAATAATCTCGGTGTAACAAATTAAAAATTATTTTTTATTTATCATCACTAAATAAGATTAGATTTTGAGGTTTTTGGGAGACCCTCTTTTGTGTTGTGGTGACCAAAAGTGACCATTTTTGAGGTTTTGATAAAAAGAGAAACCCTGCAAGTATTGTTTGTCAACTACTTACAGGGTTTTGTTGTACTCGGAACCGGGGTCGAACCGGTACGGGCATTTCTGCCCACAGGATTTTAAGTCCGGCGTGTCTACCTATTCCACCATCCGAGCAACACAGCCTTAAAAAGACGATGCAAATGTAGTAATTTTATTTAATTCTGCAAAATCTTAGCGTCAATATGTGCTATTATTGCTTCAATATCATTTGGCGAGAACCACGAAAATTCGGTGTCTCGGCGGAACCATGTCATTTGGCGTTTGGCATAGTGTCGTGAATTGCGCTTAATAAGGTCTATAGCCTCCTCAAGTGTTATCTTGCCGTCGAAATGGTCAAACATCTCGCGATAACCCACTGTTTGGAGCGAATTAAGGTGACGCTTATGATACATCGCGCGCGCTTCCTCAATAAGACCATCCTCTATCATCATATCTACACGACGATTTATGCGGTCATAGAGGATGTCTCGTGGCATATCTGTAGCAATCTTCACGATGTTGAAGTTGCGCGTAGCCTTTTCACCACTACGTTGCTCGCTGTATGGACGACCTGTTACGATGCATACCTCTAACGCTCGCATTATGCGAGATGGGTTATTCTTATCTACCCTATCGTAATACTCTGGGTCGCGCTGGCGTAGCTCCTCAACAAGTGACGCCAGACCCTCATTTTGGAGTCTCTCCTTAAGATTTTGGCGCACCTCCTGGTCTGCTTCAGGAAGATTATCCATGCCATCACACAATGCTTGTATGTATAATCCAGAGCCTCCAACAGCAATAACAAAGCGATTCTCTTTGAATAGCTCGTCAAGTAGAAGGAGTGCTTCGCTCTCATATTTGCCAGAGTTGAAATCATCCTCCACATTGCGGTCGGCAATGAAATAGTGTTTGGCTGCAGCAAGCTCCTCGGCTGTGGGCTGAGCTGTGCCGATAGCTAATCCACGGTAGAACTGTCGTGAATCAGTAGATATGATGGGTGCACAAAAGTGCTGCGCCAGACGAACCGCTAGCGCACTTTTGCCTGAACCTGTAGGTCCTGCTATGACGATAAGTGTACCTCGTTTAATATTCATCATCGTAGTTGTCGTCGCCATCAAACTCGCCATACTCACTCATCATCTCATCGAAAATTGAACCAGATTGCACAGTCTCTTCAGGATCGTACTGATCTGGTACTGGTGCATGCTCGAAAGCGACACGTGGATATGTGAGGTTGCTATCAGGGCGTTGCATATCTATCAACTCAAGATAGTATGAGCGGTCGTTTATCATGTCGAACGTATATACAAGACGATCGTGGAAGTCATTGTTAATCTCCATGAGTCGCACGTTGTCCATGCAACGTGGCACTCCAGGAGAGTCATCACCCATGTCTAACTCGGTAAACTCCTCAACAAGTCGCCACTCGGCATCAGATTTGAATATGGATACCATGCAAGGCTCGTAGCCGAGAGCGTCGAGCAAGAAATGATGAAACTCCGTGAGTGTCATATCTGGATATACCTCGAAGTCTCGTACAAAATTGTCGCTCTCGTCGCTGAGCATACGATATTTGAAGATGATATTCATTGTTGCCATAAAATGTTAGTTTATGTGTAAAATTACTTATCTCAGACAAATTTAATACATAATTTGTAAAAAAAGCTATACCTGAAGAAAAATATAATATAATGGATGAAAAAATTGCAAAAAACTAAAAAAGATATTATATTTGCACTGCTTAAGATATGTATCCACATATTTTTGTCGTTAAGCAATAAATCAACAAACTACATATATGCAAGATTTAACAGCATTGGAGGGTAAAACCATTGTAGAGCTACGTGAGATAGCTAAGGTGTTTGGTATAACCCCTTCAAATATGAAAAAGAGAGAGTTGCTCGATATGATTGTCGCTGTAGCACAAAGTTCGTCAACTGAAAATGCAGAGCAGAGTACCAACGAGATGCAATCATCTGAGGTGGTGTCGAAGCGTGGTCGTCGTCCTCGTATGGGAAGTGTGAAGGTTGGTGGTGCTACCAACAATAATATACAACATAGTTCTACTGTCGAGGCTGTGGTAGAGGAGCCTGCGGATGCACAGAAAGAGGAGTTTCCAAAGGCTGAGCCAGAGGTGAAGCCAAAGCGTCGTGGTCGTAAGCCACGATGGATGGTGGAGCAGGAGGCGAAAAAGAAAAATGAAGAGAACGAGGTAGAGGAGATTGCAGAGCCAGTGGCTCATGATGTTGTTGAGAGTGCCGAAGATATAAGTACTGTAGAGGAGAATGATGATGAGGTCGGCGATTATGACGAGGAGCTAAATGGTGATAACCCAGAGTGCGATGGCGAGGAGTTGTTCGATGACTCGTATGGCGAGGAGCTAATCACCAAGGATGACTTCACTGCAACCATCGATGGAGAGGGTGTTTTGGAGATTATGCCTGATGGCTTTGGTTTCCTCCGTTCAGCAGATTACAACTATCTCAATTCACCAGATGATGTCTATGTGTCGCCTTCCCAGATAAAGTTATTTGGCCTTAAGCCAGGTGATACTGTAAGTGGTACTATACGTCCTCCAAAGGAGGGTGAGAAGTATTTCCCTTTGGTGCATGTAGACTTGATTAATGGTCTTAAGCCTGATATTATACGTGACCGCCAGCAGTTTGAGTACCTTACCCCACTCTTCCCAAGCGAGAAATTTAATCTTACAGGCAATGGACATAATACAAAATCTAATCGCATTATAGACCTCTTTGCCCCTATCGGTAAGGGACAGCGTGCCCTAATCGTAGCGCAGCCAAAGACGGGTAAAACAATGTTGTTGCAGTCTATAGCCAATGCTATTGCAGATAATCACCCTGAGGTATATATGATTGTGTTGCTTATCGACGAGCGTCCTGAGGAGGTTACTGAGATGGCACGCCATGTGAAGGCGGAGGTTGTTGCCTCTACATTCGATGAGCAGGCATCACGTCATGTTAAGGTTGCGGAGATGGTGCTCGAAAAGGCAAAGCGTATGGTGGAGAGTGGTCATGATGTAGTTATATTCCTTGACTCTATTACTCGTCTTGCGCGTGCTTATAACTCTGTTCAGCCTGCATCTGGAAAGGTGTTGTCGGGTGGTGTTGATGCAAATGCGCTTCATAAGCCAAAGAGATTTTTCGGTGCGGCGCGTAATACAGAGGAGAAGGGCTCGTTGACAATCATTGCGACTGCTCTTATTGATACCGGCTCAAAGATGGATGAAGTTATCTTCGAGGAGTTCAAGGGTACGGGTAATATGGAACTTCAGCTTGATCGTAAGCTTGCAAATAAGCGTATATACCCTGCTGTTGATGTTGTTGCTTCGGGTACACGACGCGAGGATTTGCTCCTTTCGCAGAGCGTTATGCAGCGCACATGGATATTGCGTAAGCACCTTGCTGATATGACTACTGTCGAGGCTATGGAGTTCCTACAGAAGCAGATGAATCTTACTCGTGATAATGAGGAGTTTCTTGCAACTATGAATCAGTAAACGTCTGTTGAAAGTGAAGAGACTATTTCTGCTATTTATTGCGATTATCTTTGCCGTTAATGCATTTGCGTGGGGACCTAAGGGTCATGACACGGTTGCATATATCGCGGAGCAACACCTGTCAAAAAGATCGTTGAAGAGAATTCAAAAGGCTTTGGGCGGTCATTCGATGGTCTATGTTGCTAACTGGATGGATAATGCAAGCCATGGTGATGAGTACGCCTATACAAAGACGTGGCACTATGTGAATGTTGATCCTTCGGAGGTGGACTATGCCTCTTCTGCAAAGGAGGTTAAGGGCGATGTTGTTTCGGCAGTCAATACCATTGTGGAACGCTTAAAAAGCGGTGAGCTTAGTGAAGTCGGTGAACGTGCAGAACTTATGATGCTGATACACCTTATTGGCGATATGCACTGCCCTATGCATGCAGGATATAAGAGTGATAGAGGTGGTAACGGTACGCAAGTTAAGTATTTTGGTAAGAGTAAGAACCTACATTCAGTTTGGGATAGCGAAATAGTAGAGTCGGCGCACCGCTGGAGCTATAGCGAGTGGCAGGATAATATTGACCGCGCGAATAGAAAGGAACAAAAGAGATTATCGCAGGGCACACCAAATGAGTGGATTGAGGAGACTGTGGTGCTCGCGCGTGATGTTTACGAGTATTCTACAACAGGCGAGAACTTGTCATACGACTACGTAGCTCACTACGCACCAGTAATTGAGCAACAACTGCTTAAAGGAGGCTTGCGTTTAGCTAAGATACTTGATGAGATATATTAGTCTCGACGCTTGTCCAATAATACCTCTCTGATGTCTATTGACATTGGGGAGGTGTTTTTTTTGAATATTTACTTGGTAATGTAGCAGCAGTGATAAATGAATTTGCGGTAGATTTTGTATATTTGCAGATATAAATCACAATTTAACCATGAAACGACTACTGACTTTAGTTGCATTGCTGATTATTTCATGCTCTGTATGTCTTGCCCAGACTGATGAATCAAGGCATGAGATTTCTGTGAGCTATGGCTATATCACATTGCCACAAGCTATTGATTTTATTGGTACAGTTGGAGGTAAGTTGCTGGGTGGTTTGTTGGTAGGAATAGTTGACGTAATTACTCCTGGGGACACGGAGTATCCCAAAAGAATAGATAATGGAGGTACTGGAAGTCTCAGCGTTCAGTATCTTTATTCTCTTAACAGGGTAATAAAGTTGGGAGGAACAGTTTGCTATGAAAACACTTGGGGCGAATGGAGTAACGGAAATAACTACATGGTGCATTACCCTGCAATAATGGCAACTTCAAAGTTCGTGTGGTTTAATCGTGAACATTTCGGAATGTACTCTAAGCTTTCTTTAGGTTTGATGCTGATCCTTGATGGCGTAAATGGAGATAAGCCTATTCCAATGCTTGCGGGTCAGGCGTCGTCTGTATGTATGGAGTTCGGAGGAAAGACATTACGAGGTTTCCTTGAAACTGGCTGGGGCAATCAAGGTCTTATTAATTTCGGTGTGAAGTTTAGCTTCTAATAAGCTTAGAAACTTGTTTAAACTTAGTGATATAGCTACTTTACACTTACTTTGGGTAGGTCGCTCCAACGGGTTGTGTAGTGCGGAGATTGGTTGTCGCTTGCGGTTTTAATCTTGCCACTACCCTGAACAGCCAACTTGATTGTACCCTTACCAAATGTGGCGTTTATGGAATCCAGTGCAGATGTTATCTTGCGTTCTCGCTCGATAGCCTCTGTATCTTCAAATAGGGTGTGCATAACCTCGCTCTCGCCAATAATCTTAGTGGCGATTACTCCTGCCTTCTTGTAGCCGTAACCGTTTTTGAAGATTCTTTGTGTGAGATGGACTGCATCGGCAACAATCTTTCGTTGGTCAGCAGTAGGTGTTGAAAACGACACCAAACCATTTGAATAAGTCTGTGGAGCGTTCTTCTTAAATCGATTGGTATAGGCAAATACCACCATTTCGGCAGCCACACTTCGCTGCTTGCGTAACTTCTCAGCCAATGAGCTTGCAAAGTTTGCTACTTGCTCCTGCAACTCCGCCACATCGTATATCTCCGAAGAAAAGCTACGAGATACACATATCGACTGCTTAGTCTCGAAGCCGTCCTCAAACTCAATGCAAGGGATAGATTGAAGCTCTTTCCAAGTGCGTACGCCCGTAATACCCATTAATGAGTGTACGATATTCTCAGGCATTTGCGTGAAGTCATAGGCGGTATTTATGCCCCTCTCTTTCAACTTTGGAGCAGACCTACGACCTATGCCCCACACATCTTCGATTGGGAATTTTCGCAAAACCTTTTCAATATCTTGTGGTCGGTGCATATAACAGCCTCCTTTGAGTTTGGGGTATTGCTTACAGAGTTTGGAGGCAATCTTAGCCAATGTTTTGGTTGGGGCAATGCCTACTGATACAGGAATAGATGTTTGCCTCCAACACTGAGCCGAAATCTCCTTGGCATAGGCATCGAAATCGATATTATCCATTCCTCGCAAGTCCAAGAAGCACTCGTCAATAGAATATACCTCAACCGATGGTGCATACTCTTCCAACACCCACCTTACCCTTTGAGACATATCGCCATAGAGAGCCATATTGCCTGAAAAAACTGCAACATTATGCTTCTCGACAATATCACGAATCTTGAAGAGAGGTGCGCCCATCTTGATACCCAACGCCTTTGCTTCGTTACTTCGAGCCACAGCGCATCCATCATTGCTCGACAGAACAATGATGGGCTTGCCTTGCAGGTCGGGGCGAAATACTCGCTCACACGAGGCATAGAAGTTATTGCAATCGGCAAGGGCAAACATCGCTACATCTTTTTAATCACCCATGTAACCACACCCCAAATAACAAAGTTGTTTTCGGGAGTTACCTCGATAGGCTTATATGAGGTATTGTTTTCATTTGCGGGCATCAGACGAACACCCTTGTCAGACATTTCAACACGCTTGACCGTATATTCACCATCAATGTAGCATACAGCCTTGCAGTTGTTGTAGGCATCAATGGCTCTATCCACGATAAGAATATCCCCTTCATCCATTCCACTATCAACCATAGAGACCCCATCCACACGGAAAAAGAATGTCGCAGCTTTATGCTTAACTAGCAGTTTTATCAAATCCAACTTCTCACGAATATCCTCAGCAGGACTTGGGAATCCTGCCTTAACCTCACCCATCAACTCTGTTACGTAAGAGTTGGTGGTATCTATACTATGTGGTACAAATTTATCCATAGGGCAAATATAGTTAAAATCGAGAGAATAACCTCAATGGGATAGTACAAAAACGAGTCATCTATTGCTAAGTGGTTCAATACTAAGTTAAGGCTTATTCATAGTTGCCTTATTATCGACAGATTGTCTCCTGCACCTCAGATATAGATATAACAAAAAACTCATAACAATTGCTTGTTATAAGGTCTCAGGGTGGAAGATGAATTGGCTACTACGCTGACAAGCAGCTCCGTTTACGCCTTTCCCCTCTGCTCGCCGCAGGGGCACCACCAAACTGCACTGCGCAATAAGTTGCTACGCAACATCTTTTGTTTTCCTTACAAACCAGGCTTATTGGTCAAAATTAGTACATAAAATCGGGGCAATCGATTGATTTTTATATATTTGCACTATTTGCGTTAGAAATGGATAAAAAGTTTGCCCAAAATGTGGGCATCGCACCCTCGTCAGACACGGCTACAACGGGGGTAAACAGCGATATTTTTGCGCTAACTGCCATCACCATTCTGTGTTACCAATAGCTCGCCGTAGTACCTCGCCCAAGAGTCTTTACGAGGAGTACGTAAAGGGCAAGCAAACTCTATCCGAAAGAGCTGAGCGACCCGGTCTTTCAGTAAGTACTGTGCAGC
>JAGBUS010000052.1 GCA_017630735.1 Alistipes sp.
AAGCACGATCTGTGGCTTCTCCCAGCCAAGCTCCTTAGCATACTCCACAGCACCCTCAGCCATGTAGCGGAGAAGAGTCTGGTTAGCATACTGACGAGCACCCTTCGACACCTGAAGGATAACAGGTGACTTTGTCTCTGCAGCAGCCATAACGATAGCCTGCAACTGCTCCATATTGTTGAAGTTAAACGCAGGAATTGCGTAGCCGCCATCTACGGCCTTCTTGAACATCTCGCGTGTATTTACGAGACCTAAATCCTTGTAATTAATCATATTACAGTGTATATTTAGTTATTAGAAAATTTATCTTAGTAGTTAACCAAGCAAATATATTGCAAAGATATAATAAAATTATTGAATAATTATACACTTTTGACATAAAAAAGTTGATAAACTACCTTATAAATTTAATTCTACTCTTTTCCTTATATGGTTTGTCCTTTTCACTTTTTTTTATTATCTTTGTTTCGTATTATGCACTTAGGATAGCGTTACATAGCGTTATGTCCCATGTGTCAATAACTTAGAGTATAAATTACATAAAAATATAGAAGCAGTGAGTAAAGAGTATAAGCGTTATCTTATCACCTCGGCACTTCCTTATGCCAATGGTCCTGTGCATATCGGACACTTGGCAGGTGTTTATGTGCCTTCGGATATCTATACACGTTACCTTCGTTTGAAGGGTCATGACGTGATTTCAGTATGTGGTAGCGATGAGCATGGTGTGCCTATTACAATCAAGGCTCGCAAGGAGGGTATCACTCCTCAGCAGGTTGTAGACCGCTATCATGAGATTATCGAGAAGTCGTTCCGTCGTCTCGGTATGTCGTTCGATATCTACTCTCGTACATCATCGCCTACACACCGTGTTACAGCGTCGGAGTTCTTCCGTAAGTTATATGATGAGGGTAAGTTCATTGAGCAGACTACAGAGCAGTTCTACGATGAGGAGGCACAGACATTCCTTGCTGACCGTTATATCGTTGGTGAGTGTCCTCATTGTCATAATGAGAAGGCATACGGTGATCAGTGCGAGAAGTGTGGCTCTACGCTCTCTTCTAACGAGCTTATCAATCCTCGTAGTGCTGTTTCGGGTGCTGTACCTGTAAAGCGCGAGACAAAGCACTGGTACTTGCCTTTGGATAAGTATGAGGGCTTCCTTCGCGAGTGGATTTTGGAGGGACACAAGGAGTGGAAGTCGAATGTATATGGTCAGTGTAAGAGCTGGCTCGACCTTGGTCTTCAGCCACGTGCCGTAAGCCGCGACTTGGATTGGGGTATTCCTGTTCCTGTTGAGGGTGCTGATGGCAAGGTGTTGTATGTATGGTTTGACGCCCCTATCGGCTATATCTCTGCTACTAAGGACCTTACACCTGATTGGGAGAAGTATTGGAAGTCGGAGGATACAAAGATGGTACACTTCATCGGTAAGGATAACATCGTGTTCCACTGTATCGTATTCCCATCTATGCTTAAGGCTCACGGCGATTATATCTTGCCTGAGAATGTGCCTGCAAACGAGTTCTTGAACCTTGAGGGTGACAAGATTTCAACATCGCAGAACTGGGCTGTATGGCTCCATGAGTATCTCGATGAGTTCCCAGGTAAGGAGGATGTATTGCGCTATGTATTGTGCGCAAATGCTCCTGAGACTAAGGATAACGACTTTACATGGAAGGATTTCCAGTCGCGTAATAACTCAGAGTTGGTAGCCGTATTGGGTAACTTTGTAAACCGTGCGTTGGTGCTTACTAAGAAGTACTACGATGGTATCATTCCTGAGCGTGGTGAGTTGACCGACTACGACGAGGCTACTATCGAGGAGTTGCAGAAGATTAAGGCTTCGTTGGAGCGTAATATCGAGCACTACCACTTCCGTGAGGCGTTGAAGGATGCTATGGCATACTCGCGTATCGGTAACAAGTATCTCGCCGACACAGAGCCTTGGAAGGTTGTTAAAACAGATCCTGAGCGCGTAAAGACAATCCTAAACATCGCGCTTCAGATTACTGCAAATACAGCTATCGCAATTGAGCCATTCATGCCATTCTCTGCAGAGAAGATATTGAAGATGTTGGCTGTTGATAAGTTCTCTTGGGAGCAGCTCGGCTCTATGGAGCTTGTTGAGGCTGGTCATAAGATTGGTGAGGCAGAGCTTCTATTCGAGAAGATTGAGGACGACGTTATCCAGAAGCAGCTCGATAAGCTTGAGGCATCACGTCAGGCGAAGCTCGCTGCCGAGGCATCACAGAACATCACAGAGCAGAAGCCTGAGGTGTCGTTCGACGACTTCCAGAAGATGGATATCCGCGTATCGACAATTCTTGAGGCTGAGAAGGTGGCTAAGACAAAGAAGCTTCTTAAGCTTACAATTGACACGGGTATCGACAAGCGAACTATCGTATCTGGTATCGCGGAGTACTACACTCCTGAGGAGTTGGTAGGTCGTCAGGTGTTGGTACTTGCAAACCTTGCGCCACGTGCTATTAAGGGTATCGAGTCGCGCGGTATGATTCTTATGGCTGAGGATGCTTTGGGTCGTTTGGTACTCGTTCAGCCTGAGGATAAGACCATGTCAGGTGCAATGATTGGATAGTTAAATTATTGATAGTTAATAGGTTAACATTTTATAACCTAAAAATATAACCAATTAAAAACTTTTACTTTTACTATGGAAAACATTAAGTGGGGAGAGCTTGGTTTTGCGTACTACAAGACAGCTTTCAATGTTCGTTATCACTACGCTAATGGCCAGTGGAGCCAGATGGAGGTAACAGCTGATGAGTACATCAAGATGCACATGTCTGCAGCTTGCTTGCACTACGGTTTGGAGATCTTCGAGGGTCTTAAGGCATTCCGTGGCGTTGATGGTAAGGTACGTTTGTTCCGTCCAGATGAGAACGCTAAGCGTATGATCAACTCAGCTAACCGTCTCTGCTTGCCAGCTCCTACTGTTGAGCAGTTCGTAGAGGGTTGCGTTGAGTGTGTTCGTCGCAACGCTGACTTCATCCCTCCATACGAGACTGGCGCATCACTCTACTTGCGTCCAACACTTCTCGGTACTAAGACTTGCCTTGGCGTACGCGCTGTAGACGAGGCTGACCTCATCATCTTCTGTGCTCCTGTAGGCCCATACTTCAAGGGTGGTATGACAGCTATCAAGGCTCTTATCATGCGTGATCAGGACCGTGCTGCTCCACGTGGAACAGGTGATGTTAAGGTTGGTGGTAACTACGCTTCATCAATCTGGTCA
>JAGBUS010000053.1 GCA_017630735.1 Alistipes sp.
GACTATGGAAGTAATTCTTATCAAAGACGTAGAGAACTTGGGCTACGCAAACGACATCGTTAACGTACGTCCTGGCTATGCTAACAACTACTTGATTCCTCAGGGCTTCGCTAAGGCTGCTACAGCTTCTGCAAAGAAGGTACTTGCTGAGAACCTTCGTCAGCGCGCTCACAAGGACGCTAAGATTTTGGCAGACGCTCAGGCTTTGGCTGAGACAATCAACAACCTTCACCTCACTCTTACAGCTAAGGCTGAGGAGGAGAAGATCTTCGGTGCTATCACAGCTGCCGACCTTGCTGCTGCATTGCAGGAGAAGGGCATCGAGGTTGATCGCAAGAACATCACTGTTGAGTCTGTTAAGACTCTTGGTGAGTTCGAGGCTGTTGCTAAGCTTCACCGCGAGGTTAAGGCTACTATCAAGTTCGCTGTTGTAGCTGAGTAATTTAGCAAAAGTAAACGGTAGAAATACCGACTTTATAAGAGCTTGTCTTATGACAGGCTCTTTTTTTTATTGGTTTATATCAAAATACAACATAATAATATACTGTTATAGTTCGTTAATTCAAAAATAATAGTTAACTTTGTGCGCTTATACGCACAAGCGAAAGAAATAGTGATATAATGAGGTCTATTTTTGGATACATACTCACAATTGTGGTAATGACGATGCTTATCGCATCGTGTAGCGTAGTGAACACAGCTCTTAAATCGGGAGACCCAGAGTTTGCATACAAACAAGCATTGGATTTATACGAAAAGGAGAAGTGGGATCAAGCATCTACACTCTTTGAGGCTTGTAGACACATCTACATGGGTACACCTCGCGAGGACTCACTTTCGTTCTACAATGCACGATGCAAATTCAAGACACACCGCTACGATGATGCTGCTACCCTCTTTGATGAGTTTAGACGAAAATTTGGTCGTAGCCCATTTATGGAGGATGCAGAAGGCATGTATGCACTTTGTTACTACTACATGGCACCATCTCCTGAGCGTGACCAGTCGTTGACATCACAGGCGATTATCGCGATAACCGAGTTTATCTCAAGATATCCAGAGTCGAAGAATATCGATAAGTTCAACGACATGCTTGACGATCTAACTGGACGATTGATGAAAAAGAGCTATTTGAATGCCTACACATACTACAAAATTGGACGATACAAATCGGCAATTGTAGCATTCAAAAATGCAATGAAGAGCCATCCGAACTCGCCATATACCGAGGAGATGATGTACTACACAACGGTATCGGCATATCGCCTTGCTGAGAACTCGATTGAATCGAAGCAGCTCGATAGATACCTCGCAATGCTCGACCACTACTACTCATACCTTGCAGAGTATCCTGAGTCGAAGCGACTTAAGGAGTTGGAGCGAATGGCAAAAGATGCTCGCAACTTTATAGACAAGAATCGCAAAACTACAGATTCTTCATTATAAAGAGGATTGAAATTTTAGAAAGAATATAAATAAAAACTATATAAGTTATGGATATTAAGAAGAACGTTCCAAACAACACCGTTACACGTAAGTTGGTTGACCTCGACACTCCAACAGGTAACATCTACGAGAGCATTAACATTATCGCACGTCGCGCTAACCAGATTGCTACAGAACTTAAGACTGAGCTCAACCGCAAGTTGGCAGACTTCTCTGCTCCAACAGACAGCTCTGTAGAGGAGACTTTCGAGAACCGCGAGCAGATTGAGATTTCTCGCTACTACGAGCGATTGCCAAAGCCAGCATTGATTGCTACTGAGGAGTTCCTTGATGGTGATCTATACTTCCGCCACGGCTCAGAGAAGTAGTAGTATTATTTCCATAGCAACATAATTGAGTAAAAGTATGCTTAACGGAAAGCACATAATACTCGGTATTACAGGCAGCATAGCAGCTTACAAGGCGGCTATGCTGTGCCGTCTTTTAGTGAAGGAGGGTGCCGAGGTGCGTGTAATCATGACACCTCTTGCAAAGCAGTTTATCACCCCTCTTACAATGGCAACACTATCGAAGCACCCTATTCTCGTTGATTTTTTCAATCCCGAAAATGGAGAGTGGAACTCTCATGTGTCGCTTGGCGAGTGGGCAGACCTTCTACTTATCGCACCAGCTACGGCAAATACCCTTGCAAAGATGGTTACGGGCATAGCCGATAACTTGCTACTTACAACCTACCTTTCTGCACGTTCAAAGGTCGCTGTGGCACCAGCCATGGACCTCGACATGTATGCTCACATCACAACGCAGAGCAACATTAAGACATTAGCAGAGCGTGGTGTTGCTATCATTGAGCCTGAGGCGGGCGAGTTAGCAAGTGGTCTCATCGGTAAAGGTCGTATGGCTGAGCCAGAGGAGATTGTCGAGCAGATAAAAGCACTCTTCGAGCCACAAAAAAAAACTTTAGAGGGTAAGCACTATATCGTTACCGCAGGTGCAACAATCGAGGCAATAGACCCTGTGCGCTACATTACTAACCACTCCACAGGTAAAATGGGTTATGCTATTGCTGAGGAGTTAGCAGCACGTGGTGCTATGGTTACACTTATCTCAGGACGCACAACACTACCAGTCCCTACTGGTGTAGAACGTATAGATGTTCTATCGGCAGAGGATATGTACAACGCTGCCGTTAGCGCGTGGGAAGATGCTGACGGAGGTGTTATGTGTGCAGCAGTTGCAGACTATACGCCAGTCGTTGTTGCAGACAAGAAATTAAAGAAATCCGACGATGATATGCGCATTGAACTTAAGCGCACGAAGGATATAGCTAAGGAGCTGGGTGCATCAAAGGGCAACCGCACACTTGTTGGCTTTGCCCTTGAAACTGATAACGAGGAGGCAAATGCTGAGGGTAAGTTAGAGCGTAAGAACTTCGACTTCGTGGTATTAAACTCTCTTCGTGATGCAGGAGCAGGCTTCCGCGGTGACACAAATAAGGTAACACTCATTGACCGCAATGGTCGTGAGGAGCATCCATTGATGTCAAAGCGCGAGGTTGCAAGTGTTATTGTTGACAAGATTGAGAAACTAAAATAAGTATGTTAAAGAGCCTTACGATAGAAAATTATGCACTCATTGAGAGCCTCAGCGTAGAGTGGAACGAGCATCTAAACATCATTACTGGTGAGACAGGTGCAGGAAAATCCATTTTGCTTGGTGCTTTGGGTCTGTTGCTTGGTGCTAAGAACGAAGGTCAGGCGACGAAAGACCTTGAGCGCAACTGTGTCGTGGAGGCTACATTCGATATCAAAGGTCATAACCTTGAGTCGTTCTTCGAGGAGAACGACCTTGACTATGCCGACGAGATTACCCTACGTCGTGTTATAACTCCTGCGGGCAAGAGCCGCTCATTCGTTGACGATATGCCAGTACAGTTAACCACACTCAAGGAGTTGGGAGCACATCTTGTTGATATCCACTCTCAGCATCAGAATCTTATCCTTGCCAACGAAGAGTTTCGCATCTCCACTCTCGACACCATTGCAGGCAACAGTGATATTCTTGCTGAGTACACCACCCTACTTGCAAAGCTAAATGCACTACGCAGTGAGCACCGTCAGATGCTTAGCGAGATGGAGTCTGCTCACAAGGATGAGGAGTGGTTGCGCTACACTGTAGAGGAGTTTCGTGCTGCGAAGTTAAAGAGTGGCGAAAAGGCAGAGGTGGAGCAGTTGCTTGCAACATTGGAGAGTGCCGACCGCATCAATGAGTCTCTCACTACACTACGCAATACCCTCGATGATGAGGAGATGGGAGCAATACTCCTACTATCACGTTCATGCCGCGACCTTGAGAGCTTAGGCGATAGATATACCGAAGGTGGAACATTTGCCGAGCGTTTAAAATCTGTTATTGCAGAGTTGAAGGATATAAGCAGCTTTGCGGGTGATGAGGTAGAGCGCATAGATGCAGAGCCAGAGCGTCTACAGCAACTAAGCGACAGACTCAACACAATCTATTCGTTAGAGATGAAGCATCGTGCAGAGTCGTACGATGATCTCCTTGCGAAATATGCACAGTTTGAGTCGCGTCTCGCAACTATCGACAATAGCGACACGGAGTTGAAGGCTTTGGAGGCACGTATCGCCGAGGCGGAGAAGGAGTGCCGAAGCGTAGCTCAACAACTTCACGACAAGCGTTGTGAGATAGCATCTGCTTTTGAGCAGCGCATGGTCGCTACCCTGCAGCTTCTCGGCATGGAGGATGCGCAGTTTGTCGTGCGCATCGAGCCTACAGAGCAGTTTACACAATCGGGCAGTGATAGCGTTGCGTTCTTGTTCTCATCAAACAGAACTGCCAAGCCAGGAGTCGTTGAGCGCATCGCTTCAGGAGGTGAGATGTCGCGTATAATGTTGGTTATAAAGGCTATACTTGCCGAGAAGAAGATGCTACCAACGGTAATCTTCGATGAGATTGACACCGGCGTTTCAGGACGTATTGCAGATGCTATGGGTGATATTATCGCTAACCTATCGCAGTCGATGCAAATTATCGACATCACCCACCTACCACAGGTAGCAGCCAAGCGTGGCGCACACTTCGTTGTATATAAGGCTGATGGTCGCTCGAATATCCGCCGTCTCACACAAGCTGAGCGTGTGGATGAGATTGCAACAATGATATCGGGAAGCACGATTACCGATGCAGCCCGCAAACAAGCAAAAATCCTCTTGGCGTAACCAAGAGGATTTTTTATTAAACAACACTGAAAGTTATGTTTATTGATCAAAAGTTGTATAACAAGATTGGTTTTAGGCGCACGCAGTCCGAAAAACCGCAGTTTACTCGGTGTAAATGAGGATTTAAGGACAAGTGTAACAAAGAAATAACCTTGTTAGGCAACTTTATAATAGTTTCTTTTTCGATGGAATAACAATGAAATCCTTAAGATAAAATGGCTCAAAGTATGCCAAATCCTCGAACTTACTGTTATTGAATGCCTCCTCAGCAAGACGCACAATGCCACGTGCTGATGGAGCAACATTCACAAGAAGCGCATCACCAAGCACCTCCGAGCACTTAGCAGCACCATTACCAAAGATTACGAGCTTACCCTCCTCGCGCCACTTCTTAAAACTCTCAGTTTCAACCACCTCGGCAGCAACATCCGAGAGTGCCACACCTTCGTTATTAAATACCTGAGCATAGACCTCCATACGGCGAGCGTCGACCATAGGACATAGGCGAGCCTTAGCCCAATCCTCATCCTCGATATCAAGGATACCAGCATCGTAATCCTCACGCGCTACCTCCGTAAGAGCATCAAGCGAGCCTATAGCAATAAGTGGAATATTCAACGCATAGCACATACCCTTAGCAAACGACACACCGATACGCAAACCTGTGTATGAGCCAGGACCCTTACCCACAGCAATAGCGTCAAGGTCATCAGGTTGCACACCTGTCTCCTTTAGAAGTTCATCGACAAATACCGCGACCTTCTTAGCATGGTCGCGACCCTCGTCACTCTCTCTGAGTGCCATGAGTTCACCATCGTTTGCCAATGCAACAGAACAAATATCCGTACCTGTCTCTATAGATAATATAAGTGCCATAATTCCTTATTTATAAATCTTCATTGCTTTATCCATCTCGCGCTTAGCATCATTCTCCTTGATATACTCGCGCTTGTCGTATGCTTTACGACCACGCGCAAGACCTATCGCCACCTTTGCCAAGCCTCGCTCAGTGATAAAGAGTCGTAGACCCACAACGGTAAGTCCCCTATCCTGTAATGCTCGCTCCAACTTATTCAACTCCTTGCGATTGAGAAGCAACTTACGATCACGCTTGGGGATATGATTGTTGCACGTACCCCACGTATACTCAGCGATATTTACGTTACGTATCCACAACTCGTTTCGCTCAAAGTAGCAATAGGAGTCAACAAGCGAAGCCTTGCCTAAGCGCAACGACTTAATCTCCGTACCCACAAGCACGATGCCCGCAATAAACTCCTCGATAATCTCGTAGTCGAATGTTGCACGCTTATTACGTATATTTACATTTTTGTAGTCTGCCATAATTATTCTCTTCATTACCCTTAAACCTCCACTACGGCACGTCTTTTGCCACTCGATAGTGTGGGTGGACCCGTGGATAAAGGTAACTAATTCTTTTATCTTTGATATGTTTTACACATCTTTTAAGTTTATTTTCTGTTTGCACACCGCGAAGCGTAGTGATACGTTAGCACCCACGGGTACCACCTTTTTAGTGAACAAAATCACTAAATAAGTCGCCCAATAGTCTTGGCAATCTCCACACGCACCGACTGATATTTTGCATATAGTGCTACGATATCTTCGACATCCTCTCCCTCCGCCATAAGTACTCTTAGCTCTGCCATACGCTTATCAAGCGCACGCCACTTATATAGAGCCATTGCCTTAGGCACACCCTCGGCAAGCTGCTTCTCGTCACTCTCGATATGCACATCCTTCTGCTCCCAAATCTTGCTTATAACATAGTTATCATCCGAGGTAAACAACTCGATACTCACTCGACTAACATCAGGATTATGATGATTGATAAATATATGCATAGGCACCTCTACGCCCTCTCCACGAATCTCCCACTCCTTACGGTAGCAATCAAGGATTGTGCGATATACCTCAATATCAAACTGCAATTCATCAGCATCAAGCTCCTCGAAGATAAATCTCGCAACGTTATAATTTACAACATCATGGTCATCCAATACTTGATAATTCACATGACCATACTTAAGCAAATACTTTGTGAGTTCTCGCTCAAGCGTTGCTTGTGTAGTACCGCCAGAATGTTCTACATTAGGCGTTGTGACTACCCTATCATTCTGAGGCTTATCAACATGCAGTGATGACGGTGTAGCCTGCTGTCGATCTCTAAACTGCTGACGGCTGAGAAAATCCTGAGCTTGAGGATCACCACCTACGCCATCCAGTTTTCGAGCTACAGCAACAGCCAAAGTCTGCTGATCAACGCTCATAATCTCAGCACAATAGCGAATATACTCCGAGCGTTTTATCTGATCAGGGATAAGCGAGATAGAATATACCATATCGTTTATCGCCTCGGTGCGCTTGAGCGGATCGTTAGTTGCCTCACCAAGCAACAAGCGTGCCTTAAAGGCAAGGAAATCCTGAGCATTATCCTTTATATACGCACGCAGCTGCTCCGACGAATTTGCACGTGCAAAAGTATCGGGGTCATGCTCCTCAGGAAGCAACACGATACGCACATTCATGCCCTCCTTGAGTATAAGGTCGACACCGCGCAATGCTGCCTTTACACCTGCGCTATCGCCATCGAACATGAGTGTTATATTATTCGTGAAGCGACCTATAAGACGTATCTGCTCCTCGGTAAGGGATGTTCCTGAAGATGCTACAACATTCTCAACACCAGCCTGGTGCATAGAGATTACATCGGCATATCCCTCCACCAAAATAGCATAATCCTCCTGACCGATTGCCTTCTTTGCAAAGAAGAGACCATAAAGCTCACGACGCTTATTATATATCTCACTCTCAGGCGAATTCTGATACTTTGCAACCTTCTTATCGGTACGCAAGGTACGACCACCAAAGCCTACAACACGACCCGAAATATTATGTATTGGGAATATTACTCTATCGTAGAATCTATCGCGCAAAGCACCATCACTCTCGCGCTCGATACTTAAACCTGTAGCAGTGAGGAACTCCGCCTTATAACCTGCGGCACGCGCCTCCTCCGAGAAACGTGCGCCCTGCGAAGGACAAAAACCGAGACCGAAACGAGAGATTGTAGCATCAGTAAAACCGCGTCGCGACGAGAAATATGAAAGACCTACACTACGTCCCTCATCCTCATACATCATATATCGCTGGAAATACTCTGCAGCCCAAGCATTGAGCGCGAACATACTCTCGCGCGTATTGTTTCGAGCGATATCCTCGTCGGTCATCTTCTCCTCACGCACCTCAATACCATAGCGTTTTGCAATAATGCGCAATGCTTCGGGATAGGTAGCACTCTCGCTCTCCATCACAAAGTTGATGGCATTACCTGTCTTTCCGCAACCAAAGCATTTATATATTCCGCGCTGAGGAGATACCTTGAACGATGGTGTTTTCTCCTGATGGAAGGGGCAACAAGCCTCGTAGTTTGTTCCCTTGCGACGAAGCGTGACATAGTCGCCAACAATATCTACGATATTGGCAGCAGCATATATACGGTCTATGGTTTCACGATCAATCATCGCGCAAAGATATAAAAAAAGTGTTAAAAGAAAAAGATTTCAGACCTATCTCTCGATTACAATATTCCTGCCTTATAACACTTGACAATATATTCAAGCATTTCATCCTCACCCTCAGGGTCATACTGAAGCTTGAGGTTATTACCAAATAATTTAGCCACCATCTGGTAAAAGCCCGCAGTGAATCCCGAACGGAAATCCTTAATGATGCCAAATACTGTGTGGTTGGTCTCTCTGTCAATAAGTTTTAAGAGTATCTTTCCTTCGTATCGTGTCATCTTCCACAACATAGGCGATATCTCCTCCTTCAATGCATCCTCGATTGCTTTTGTATATGCTTTCTGATCCTTACGTTTGGCAAGCTTAGCGAGCTCTTCATCAAGATTGTCCATTCTTATAGACGCCTCTACCGCCAATGGATAGACCTTCTTGACTGCTCGAACCATACGTTGATACTCCTTTAAGTCACGCTTGCGGTGATAGATTCTAATCTCCTGAAGACTAATATACAACGTAGAATCACCCATTTTATCGACACCCCAATATATGCTTCGCGCTCCTCGTATTCGCTGATAGCGTTGTGCTGTGACACTATCAACATCTACAAAGAGTGCTAAGAGCATAAAAAGTATCAATCCGAGCTGTTTCATACTACAAATATAACGATTTTAGTTATTGAAACATTATGTTTCTCAAATCTTTTTTGTATATTTGTATGGATATATATCATTAAATATAAAAAATATGTTAGAGGTAGGATTAAAACATCAAAGCGTAATGCGTGTTATGGATGGTAACACTGCAGAGTTTATTGGATCAGGCGATATGGCAGTATTGGCAACCCCAGCCATGGTGGCACTTATGGAGAATGCTGCAATGCTTGCTGTTGCACTACACCTCGATGAGGGTGATACAACAGTAGGTTCGATGATATCAACATCACATCTTAAGCCATCAAAGGTTGGTGCTGCAATAAGCGCGATAGCAGAACTTACAGCTATTGAGGGTCGCAAACTTACATTCAAGATTTCAGCATACGACGGCGACACACTGATTGGCGAGGGTGAGCATATTCGCTTTATTGTAAACCGAGATAAGTTCCTAAGCAAGCTATAATTAGGGACACAAAAAAAAGCCAGTGTGCTCCCCCATAATCCCATCAATCTATACCCAAATGAAAGCCTCATCAAACTGATTGATAGAATATAACACACTGGCTAAAAATCTGAGTGCAAAAGTAGAGTACAAAAGCTTATTGCACAATAGATATTTTACATAAAATTTCACCAATTTTACTTGAGTATAAAAATATCGTAAATATTTAAAACTCTGCGATTAAAATTGGTTAAAAGTTGATGAGGTATGGCAGAGAATAATTCTATATTAAAATTAAATAGTGTAGAGGATGTGTGCAAGTATTATGGGGCAACTATGCTTCATCCTTTGGTTGCAGTCATTAACCTTAACTCTTTGACCAAAATCAACCATTTACCCAAGCAATTTGGGGCGTACACTATTGTCTGTACCACAGAAAAATCTAAGCAGGAATATCCTGAAGCGGATGAGGAATATTTCACTCGTCTGATATTCTATGCACCTGGAGATTTCAGTAAATATACCACGGGGTCAGTGGATAATCCTATAGGATCTATTCTTACTTTTAACAAAGAGCTACTAAACGGCACTCTGCTTCAGAACCGCATCGACGAATACCCATTCTTCAACAACAACTGCAGTAACATCATCACTCTGCACTCAGATGAGATAGAAATGGTCACTCGTTGTATGCGAAGTATCGATAAAGAGATACACCACCCACAGGATAAATACTCATCGCATATCCTTGCAGCAGGTATTCACGTACTGCTAAGCATCTGTATGCGTTACTACGAAAATCAGATTAAGAAACCCCATAACTCTGCGATAAACATCGTAACACGCCTTAACAACATTCTCGACAGATATACCCATGCCCCTGCTAGCGAGGATAAGGAGATTCCTACTGTAGCATCTTGCGCCTCGGAGCTGGGACTATCGCCAAACTATTTTGGCGATGTAGTACGCAACACAACAAAGATTTCGGCACACACCTACATCCATCGCTTTATAGTAAACGAAGTAAAACGACTGCTTGAGTACACAAATATGAATATCGGACAGATAGCCTACCAACTTGGCTTTAAATATCCACACCACCTAACACGTATATTCAAGAAGGAGACAGGGATGACACCATACCAATTCCGTAGCAAAAAGAGACAGAAGTAGAGGTTAATGCGCAGAAAAATTTTGCCATTTAAAATCTTATCACTATATTTGCACCGCTTACGAGCAACGATTGAGCTATGGTGTAATGGTAACACAGCAGATTTTGGTTCTGTTATTCTGAGTTCGAATCTCGGTAGCTCAACCACAAAAATATCCGATAGGCTTTTGCTTATCGGATTTTTTGTTTATCTTTGGATTCAAAACTTAACCATAAACGACATTATACATGGCATACCCTATCGAGAATAAACTTGTGGTTGCAGTATCATCATCTGCACTATTCGACCTATCAGAATCTGACAAGGTATATAACGAGTGTGGCTTGGCAGAGTACCGTCGTTACCAGGAGGAGAATATCGACGTACCGCTTGCAAAGGGTGTAGCATTTCCATTTGTTAAGCGACTACTTAGCTTCAACGAATTATTCCCTGAGGAGATGCCTGTGGAGGTTGTGCTACTCTCGCGCAACTCACCCGAAACGGGACTGCGTGTATTTCGTACTATAAAGCACTATGGCTTAGACATTTCACGTGCATCGTTTTTCTCTGGAGAGTCACCCTACAAATATCTTCCAGCGTTTAATGCCTCGCTCTTTCTATCAGTGTCAGAGCGCGATGTTAAACGTGCCTGCGATGCTGGTTATGCTGCGGGACGTGTTCTCGACAGCGAGGTGATGGATGATGTCTACGATAATGAGCTACGCATAGCATTTGACTTTGATGGTGTAATCGCTGATGACGATAGCGAGAAGATATATCAAGAGCAGGGATTGAAGGCTTTTCATAAACATGAAGCATCTACCGAAGCCCCTCTTGACCCAGGACCATTGGCAGATCTTCTAATCAAGATTTCAAATCTCCAGAAGCTTGAGATTGAGCGCATGACCCAGGATGAGGAGTATCGTCGAAAGCTAAAGATTTCCATCGTCACAGCACGCAATGCTCCAGCCCACGAACGAGTAGTAAACACGCTCAAAAGCTGGGGTGTAGAGGTTAACGAAGCTTTCTTCCTTGGAGGAATTTCCAAAGATCGTGTATTGGAGATTATGCGTCCACACATCTTCTTTGACGACCAGATGTCGCACCTCGACCACCTCCGCAATGTACCTGCAGTACATATCCCTATGGGCATTACTAACGAGTAACAGATGAGAGAATTTTTCATAAGGTCATACAACAAGACAAGAGACTTTCTACAACGATTATCATTCCGAACAGGCGTGATAGTATTGGCTTTATGTATACCCTTCTATGTTCTATCATTTGCACAGATGGCACTACCACTATCTGCGACCACGAAGAGTGCATTATGGGTATTACTCTTTGGTTTAGCTAAAACGGCACAATACACTGGTCTTGCAATACTTGGCATTGATGGTTGGCATAGAGTTAAAGGGTGTTTTAAGAAGCGCAAAATTTAAGGATAATTACCCTCAAAACGTCTAATCGAGGATATTTTTTGGTGCATGTACACTAATAAATAACCTCGATTATTGCTTTATCTTTTTTAATATAGTAGTAATTACCATCAAGCCATACTAAATATTTATATTTTTTTATTATCTTTGTGCGATTATAGGTACTTGTAAAGACAAATAATTAAAAACATCATACTATGAACGTATCTTATAACTGGCTAAAACGCTATCTCGACACCGATTTGTCAGCAGAGCGTATGGCTGAAATATTAACCGAACTCGGTCTTGAGGTTGAGGAGTTCGAGAAGATTGAGACTATCAAGGGTGGCTTGAATGGTGTTGTTGTAGGCGAGGTGCTCACCTGCGAGGATCATCCAGATTCTGACCACCTTCACATCACCACTGTGGATGTTGGTGCAGAGGCTCCATTGCAGATTGTTTGCGGTGCTGCAAACTGCCGCCAGGGCTTGAAGGTTATGTGCGCTACTGTAGGCTCAGTGTTGTACCCTATCGACTCAGACGAGGAGTTCAAGATTAAGCGTAGCAAGATTCGCGGCGTTGAGTCGCTCGGTATGCTCTGCGCAGAGGATGAGCTTGGCATCGGTCGCAACCACGAGGGTATTATGGAGCTTCCTGCAGAGGCTGTTGTTGGCACACCTGCTAAGGAGTATCTTCACATTGCAGACGACTACCTCATTGGTATTGGTTTGACACCTAACCGTGTAGATGCTGCTTCACACATTGGTGTGGCACGCGACATCGCTGCTTACCTTAAGAGCCGTGGCAAGCGCGTAGAGTTCAAGCTCCCATCTGTTGAGGGCTTCAAGGTTGACGACACATCACGCACCATAGAGGTTGAGGTTGTAAACACTGAGGCAGCACCACGCTATGCTGGTATCACTGTTAGTGGTTGCAAGATTGCTCCATCACCAGAGTGGATGCAGAATGAGTTGCGCGCAGCAGGTATCAACCCAAAGAACAACCTTGTAGATATCACCAACTATGTACTCTTTGAGTTGGGTCAGCCACTTCACGCTTTCGATGCAGATAAGATTGAGGGTGGCAAGGTAGTGGTACGTTCTGCTTCTGAGGGCGAGAAGTTCGTAACATTGGATGGTGTAGAGCGCACACTCACAGCTAACGACCTTATGATTTGCTCTGCAGAGCGTCCTATGTGTATCGCTGGTGTATACGGTGGTCAGGACTCAGGTATCTCTGACGAGACAGTAAACGTATTTATTGAGAGTGCATATTTCCATCCTGTATGGGTACGTAAGACTGCTAAGCGTTTTGGTCTCAACACCGACGCTTCGTTCCGCTTCGAGCGTGGTGTAGACCCTAACATTCAGGTATATGCCCTTAAGCGTGCAGCTATGCTTATGCAGGAGTTGGCTGGTGGTCGCATCACTTCTGAGATTATCGACATCAACCCTACTCCAGCTCAGCACTTCGAGTTTGAGTTCTCGTTGGATCGCGCTCGCAAGCTCATCGGTAAGGATATCCCTGAGGAGACATTTATGACCATTCTCTCAGCATTGGATGTTGAGGTACGTGGTCGCGAGGGTGAGGTATTGAAGGTTGCAGTACCACCATACCGCGTAGATGTTCAGCGCGAGGCTGACCTTATTGAGGATGTACTCCGTGTATACGGCTACAATAACATTGAGATTTCTGACCACGTAAACTCTACACTCTCATACGCACCGAAGCCAAACAAGAGCCGCCTTCAGAACATGGCTTCTGACTACCTCTCAGCAAATGGCTATACTGAGATTATGTCAAACTCTCTTACTAAGGCTTCATACTACGAGGGTTGCACAACATTCCCTGTGGAGCGTTGCGTAAGAATCCTTAACCCACTATCTCAGGATTTGAACGTTATGCGTCAAACGTTGCTCTTCAATGCCTTGGAGGCTGTGGAATTGAACGTAAACCGTCGTAATGGCAACTTGAAGATGTATGAGGTGGGTAACTGCTACTTCTTCGATGCTACGAAGGCTGAGGAGGAGAATACTCTTGCTAAGTACGAGGAGGGTATGCGTATGGGTATCACCGTTACAGGTCTTGCAACACAGCTTTCATGGAACAGCAAGGCTGAGGGTTCATCATTCTTCACACTTCGCGCCATGGTTGAGAAGTTGTTGAAGCGTCTTGGCACCGACCTATACTCTTTGCAGTGCGAATCATTGGAGTCTGACCTCTTTGCTGATGCTATCGTATTCAAGCAAGGTCCTAAGGAGGTATTGCGCATGGGCGTTGTATCGCCTATCGTTCGTAAGAAGTTCGATATCAAGCAGGATGTATACTACGCAGAGATCGACTTCGACCAGCTTGTTAAGATGACTAAGAAGTCAAAGGTGCAGTTCAAGGAACTCTCTAAGTTCCCAGAGGTTAAGCGCGACCTTGCACTGCTCGTAAATAAGAGCGTTACATTCTCACAGTTGCGTTCTATTGCCTTTGCAACTGAGAAGAAACTCCTTAAGTCGGTATCGTTATTCGACGTTTACGAGGGCGACAAGCTCCCTGAGGGCAAGAAGTCATACGCGTTGAGCTTCATCCTTGAGGATAAGACACAGACTCTTACCGACAAGCAGATTGAGCGCACTATGGCAAATATTCAGACTCAGCTTGAGCAGAAAACTGGTGCGGAGATTCGTAAGTAATCTTAACCTTATAAATAGTAAACGCGAGCCTTTTCAGCTCGCGTTTATTATTTATATCACCATCATTCCTTGTTGCACTCGTAGCATAGTTTCCGAATCCACAAGTCGACTAGCAATTGCTAACGCAAAATCTATCGACACACCCGCACCCGCTGCAGTTATAAGATTTCCATTCTCCACAACTCTACCACCTACAACATTATACCCCGTCATCTCTGCAACTACTGAAGCATGACACGTAACGCGGCATCCTTTGGCGACATCTGCCGTGGCTAACACTGTAGGTGCACCACAAATAGCAGCCACCAAACGACCATCAGCATAATAGTCTCTAACTACGCGCAACACCAACTCCGAATTGCGTAAGTTTATATAACCAGGATTACCACCTGGAAGAATTAAGGCATCACCACCCGCAAAATTACACTCCTCGATAAGCACATCACACTGCAAAGTCATAATATTGTGTGATGACATAACAGCCAAACTTCCGCCTACTGCTACCCTAATAACCTCCACCCCTGCTCGGTGCATAACATCTATCGGTGCAAGGGTCTCCACACACTCGAAGCCCTCAGCAACCAAAATATATACTCTCTTTCCCATACTACATAAACATATTATCAAACTCCTCAAAGCTCATATTTCGTACCTCACACTCTCCTATCGCCACTGGCAATACAACATGTATAGCACCTTCTGCCTTCTTTTTATCTTTACGCGTTACTGTTAAAATATCATCTATGGAAGCAGGAAGTTCTAAGTTAAAGCCAAACTTCAATAGACAATCATTAATTCGCTCTACATCTGATATGTTTAACAAACCCACCTTCACTGAAGCACGTGATATTAGCGACATTCCAATTGCCACTGCCTCACCATGATTTACCTCATGAGTTAATTTTTCTATTGCATGACCTATGGTATGACCTAAATTAAGAAGCCTACGCATACCACTCTCCCTCTCATCCTCCTCTACAATCGACGCCTTAACAGTCACAGCACGGCGAACAATATATTGCATATGATCGATATTAGAGTATATCTCATTATATGAATATCGCATTATATAATCAAACAGCTCTTTATCGCCCACAATGGCACTCTTTATCACCTCAGCCATACCTGCTCGCCACTCCCTAACGGGTAATGTCTTGAGCATCTCAACATCCGACACAACAAATTGCGGATGTGTAATTGTGCCAACCATATTTTTATAGTCAGCAACATTTACGCCATTCTTTCCACCTACCGACGCATCGACCTGACCAAGCAACGTTGTTGATACAAAACCAAACTTCACACCGCGCATATATGTCGAGGCTACGAAGCCTGTAATATCGGTTACTATACCGCCACCTATGCCAAGTAGGAACGTTGAGCGATCTGCACCCAGCGACATAAGTTCATTATATATATGTTCTACAGTAGCAAGATTTTTCACACCCTCGCCACTACATATTATAATATTCTCGAAACGACCAACAAGCTCTGGATATAATCGGGCAACATTCTCGTCAGAGATAACAATAACCCTACTTTCGGGCAAAAGATTATTCATCACATCCATTACTCGACCAAAACAAACGAGTGTTTTATTCATTATATATAATGTATCGCTCATAATTTTCACATTGTGGCATTATATAGCCGCTACTGATATCATACAAAGATAGGGATTTTATTTATTTTCAACAAATGGTCTGCTGAAACATTATCCCACGGTTCGTAAATAGCAAATTAATTTTCATTTTTGCTTGCAAATGGCTTAAATGTTTGTTAATTTTGCGAGGATATTTGCATAGGCATAATATAAACACATAATAATAACATTAAAACAAAGTAAAACTATGGCTTTTCTTACTAACGACAAGCTCGTTATCGTGGGTGCAGCTGGTATGATCGGCTCAAACATGGTACAGTCAGCCCTTATGATGGGTCTTACTAACAACATCTGCCTTTTCGACGTATTCTCACCAGAGGGTGTTGCTGAGGAGATGCGCCAGAGCGGTTTCGACAACGTAAACATCACTGCTACAACTGACGTTGCAGAGGCATTCAAGGATGCTAAGTATATCATCTCTTCTGGTGGTGCTCCACGTAAGGAGGGTATGACACGTGAGGATTTGTTGAAGGGTAACTGCGAGATCGCTGAGCAGCTCGGTAAGAACATCAAGACTTACTGTCCAGATGTTAAGCACGTTGTTATCATCTTCAACCCTGCTGACCTTACAGGTCTTGTAACTTTGTTGTACTCTGGTTTGAAGCCAGGTCAGGTTACTACACTTGCAGGTTTGGATACTACACGTCTTAAGAGCGCGCTTGCTAAGAAGTTCGGCGTTATGCAGAGCGAGATCGAGGGTTGCGCTACTTACGGTGGTCACGGTGAGCAGATGGCAGTATTCGGCAGCGCAGTAAAGATCGCTGGTCGCAACCTTACTGACATCATCGGCACTGAGGAGTTCCCAGCTGAGGAGTGGGAGCAGATGAAGAAGGACGTAACACAGGGTGGTGCTGCAATCATCAAGCTTCGTGGTCGTTCATCATTCCAGAGCCCATCATATCTTTCAGTTGAGATGATTCGCTCTGTTATGGGTGGTGAGCCATTCCGTTTCCCTGCAGGCACATACGTTTCTAACGAGAAGTACA
>JAGBUS010000054.1 GCA_017630735.1 Alistipes sp.
ATCCCTGATAGCGTAACGACGATTGGAATGGCTACATTCTCTGGTTGCACCAGCCTGACTAGTGTTGCTATCCCTGATAGCGTAACGACGATTGATGGTTCTGTATTCTCTGGTTGCACCAGCCTTACAAGTGTTACTATCCCTGATAGCGTAACGACGATTGGATATGCTGCATTCTATGATTGCTCCAGCCTTACAAGTGTTACTATCCCTGATAGCGTAACAGAGATTGGACAGTGTGCATTCGATAATTGCACCAGCCTGACAAGTGTATATTGCAAGGCTACAACACCTCCATCATTGGGTGGTACCTCTGTTTTTGACTCTAACGGCAGTGGTCGCAAGATCTATGTGCCAGCAGGTTCTGTGAATGCATATAAGAGTGCAACAAATTGGTTTGAGTATAGGTCGGCTATTGTTGGATATAACTTTTAAAAATTAGAAATATGATTACCAACCAACGGATAGGTCGCCTGATTGACGACTATATAAACCGCGGTGGTGCAAGCAATGTGCTAAAGAGAGCGTGGCGCGGTAAGTATATCAGAGGTCATGCTCCATGGAACAACGAGGATGATTGTTATCATAACTGGCTCAAAATTGTTGATGACAACATCGAATCGTTGGAGAGCATAGCGACATTCGACGAGTTGTACAAGGTGGTTGAAAAGTTGAAGATAAAGGGCATAGGCGACCTTACAGTCTACGACACTGCAACAATGATAGGCTGCCCTCGTCAGGTATATCCAACAAAGGTATATCTCCACGCAGGAGCAGCAGCAGGAGCACGCGCTCTTGGCATTGATGCGAAAGAGGTAGACAAGAGTGTTTTCGTGTCACTATTCCCTGAGTTTAACAAATTAAACCCACTACAGATTGAAGACTTCCTATGTATATATAAGTCTCATCTGTCAGGTGATGCCGATGAATCAAAGCTGCCTAATTTATGCTGTATGATACCATTAGAAGAAGTTCTAAAGGAAGGTAAGTAATCTATTTTACTAAATTGCAAACCAGCCGAGTGGAATTCCACTCGGCTGGTTGATTTTTCATAGTCATTGCGAGGCTTGCTAAAGCCGTGGCAATCTTCCGCTGTGTCGCAAATAGAACAAAGGTAGATCCCCACGTCGTTACACTCCCCAGGATGACGAACAAAAAAAAAGCCCTCCGATTGGAGGGCTTAATTTATGACAGTTTATTACTGCTGCTGGATGCCGTTAGTTGGATCACCAACAACCATCTCCTTAGCAATGCGAAGTGTTACGTTGCTATCAACCTCGATAAGAAGTGATGTAGGCTGTACCTCCTTTACTGTGCCATAGATACCACCGGCAGTGATAATCTTATCGCCCTTCTTCAAGCCGTTGCGAAAAGCCTCCATCTGCTTACGACGCTTTGACTCTGGACGCCACATAAAGAAGTACATAATAGCGATCATCGCAATGATCATAATCCAAAATGTCCAGCCACCACCTGCAGCTGGCTGTGCTGCTGCATCAGCAACAACCTCCTGAGCTACCTCAGCTACCTCGCCATCAATAAAAAGTAAATTCATAATTCTATAGTTTTAATGTTTTCTGTTTGCTTATTCGTATAAACGAGCTATTAATAAATATATTGTATCGTCACAATATTACTCAATCTCCGCAGCGATCCACAATACAATGGGCGCACCTTCTGTAGATGTTGTTATCTCCATGTAGTTGCCTACCGAGCCCCATTCACCTCGCGAATCGAAGATAAGCTCAATATCTCTGTAGTCGCCCTGAGCTATTGGTGTTCTATCTATCTCAAGCCACATGCAGCGACACTGCGTAGAGTAGTCAACCAAAACAAGTGGGGTAGCACTACAATTTATTATTCGCACACTCTTTGAGACTGTAGATGAGTGGTATACACTACCCAGCTCAACCAAAACCTCACATACGTTGTCGCCACTATACTCTACAGAGAGACCTGTAAAAGCAACATCAGTTGTCGTTACATTCTCCGTGTTATCTGTTTCGGAGGTTATGATACGCAAAACGAGTACCACAAGCGCAACTGCCACAGCACAAGCAATAGCAATATACCATTTGCGTCTCATAGTCTGAGTGTTGTCTACAATAGACCGCGACCGCTCTTGTTTATGCGACCACTCTCCATAAACTCCGCAACGATCTTATCCAAGACGCCGTTCACGAAGTTGCTACTTGTAGGTGAAGAGTAATACTTTGCAATATCAATCCACTCGTCGAGAGTAACCTTTACAGGGATAGAATCGAAGTGTGTCAACTCCACAATAGCAATTGAGATAATCAAGCTATCCATAAATACTACGCGCTCAACATCCCAGTTCTTAGAGTAGCGGTCTACAATCTCCTGGTTATCCTCATAGTTAACCAAAGTCTTAACTAGCAGGGTCTTTGCGAAGCTCAAATCCTCATCGCTCTTGAACTTAGGCAACACCTTTACCTCGGTATGGCTAACCTTAAGATTCTGTGCTGTGCGCATAGCTAAATATAGCGCAAAGCCATAGTCATCAGCCCAAAGTAGCGACATCTCGGTAACAACATCTGCCAATACCTCATCCTGCTCAAGCCACTGGTAGAACTCCTCGACAAACTTCTTGTCGTTTGTAAAGGTGTTTACTGGTGCAGACATATACTTCTGATAGAACTCCGCCTCGACAAGACGATTGTATACATCCTTCACAGCATCCTGATGCTGGTTCCACGAGAGCTTACGTGATGCCAACACATCATTCACTGAGTCGCTATTAGCAAAGAGATGAATCACCGCGTTATCCACAAAGCGACGATTAGGATTTAGATCCTCATACGTTGGAAGCTTCTTCTGCTTATTAAGATCGATGCGGCTTTCAGCATAATTTGCCACCTCGGTGATGAGTGACATCATCATAAAATAGAGGTCGTATGCTTTGTCAATTGAATCTACGAGGTTTTTCTCCGTAACCTTAAGGTTATCGGAGCCTGACTTAAGATGTGCGTAAAGTGCCTTTGCAACCTTTACTCTGAGCAATCTTCTACTCAACATAACTAATGAACTGAATCGGTTAATGCTTTAATGCGCGACAAAGATAATCAAAAAAAGTAGAAAAAGGTGCGCTTAAGAGAGAAAGTTATCCCATATATTGTGATATTGTTGTATTTATTCGATGAAATTTCTACATTTGTTGTGTGAGTAATAATTTATAGTATATGAATAGGGTAGTTTCGCTTATATATTTTCTCCTCATGGCAACCGCAGCTATGGCACAACCAATCTCCTTTGAGTCGAAAATGGAGGAGTATAATCTTATAGACATACAATCTCTCGATAGCACAATTCTTGTTGAGCTGAAATACTCTACTACGGATAACTTTGTGGGTGAAGATATGTATGGTGAGCTGGAAAAGGCTTACTTTGTTAAGAGCTTTGCAGATAGGGTAGTCATTGCACAACGTATCCTGAAATCTCGCCATCCTGAATATACCCTTCTAATCTACGATGCCACACGCCCAATAAGCGTACAACGACACATGCGAAAAATCGTTGAAGGCACAGAGTTTGAGGGATTTGTTGCCGATGGTACACGTGGCGGACGACACAACTATGGCGTAGCTGTAGATCTAACTATTGCCACTTGCGATGGCACACCGTTAGATATGGGTGCAGGCTTTGATGACTTCAGTGACGCCGCCTCGGTCAAGGGTACACCAGATAGTAGTGACCCTAAGACACGCACATTGGATATATATAGGAGACACGCCCACCAGCAGGTAGAGCGTGGTATAATAACTCTTGAAGCCGCCGAAAACCGTCTTTTGTTAATTGAGGTAATGCTCGAAGCGGGTCTATACCCTTATAGACGTGAATGGTGGCACTTCGAGGAGATAATCTCTATTACCGAGACACGCTCTAAATATAAACTGGTTGATTTTTAGTGGTTTATATCACAACAAAAACAAACACCTTAACAGTATAGTACAGCATATAAAGTGCGGCAAGTAACTTTATACCTGTGCCGACAAAGAATGAGAGCAACGAGCCAAAGCCTACCTTAACTGCCTGTTCAAGAGGAATTTTAGATCCCAATATTTCGCCCACAACAGCACCAATAAAGGGCGCAAATATTATTCCTACAACGCCAAAGAATATTCCTACAAATGTTCCTATTGTAGCACCCATAATTCCTGCCTTTGTTCCGCCAAATAGCTTACTGAAATATCCTGGTAGCAGATAATCTAGAAGAATAGCTGCAACAGAGATTACACCTAATACTATCAACTGACTAACTGTGATTACTGATCCTGTAACAAAAAATGCACACAGTAAACCAACATACGAAAATATTGTACCTGGTAATACTGGTATAACTACGCCAAGAAGTCCAATAACGCTCAATACAAGAGCAATGATTATCAATGCAATATCCATATTTATATACAATTCAAATTAAACTAATAAAAACATCCTAAAGTACCCTATTCTTTACCCAAAACACAATGTCGTAATATTTACATTATGTTAAATTATATTAGGTGTTATAAAAGTACGCCACAATTACCTATTATAACTGCTACATAGATTTTTTGCTATCATCCACAAAAGTAAAATATCGTGCGACTAAGAAGCTGTATATAACCGAAATGACGGTCGTAAGCATCTTAGATGGCGTAGGCCAAATGTTAAATAGCTCAACAAATAACTTCATGCAGAGATAGTTTATGACTATTGAGCCAACAACTGACAGCGCATAACGAAATAGTTGCTTCTGTGTTCGTAGATGTGTAACTCTAAACGCCACATTACGATTAAGCCAAAATCCAGTAAAGAACGTAATCGGAAAAACTAAGCATAACGAGGCGATATGCGGAGACATCACTACAATGCCCAAGTTTATAAACCGCTCACATACAACATAATGATATAGCAGAAAATACCACAACGTATCAAGAAGCATGTTCGCACCTCCGCACAACCCATATCCAAAGAGTTCTCTCGAAATAAATCGTCGAACAACAGGAATATAGAGCGCATCTACACACTTAACTAAACATTGCGATATGCTCATATCTACTCTTTATATTTCTTTGGTGTATGTATCCACATTTGCGGGAAATCGCCCTTATATGTGTGCATAAACTCCTCACACTCAGCTCTCTCCACTGAGCCACATGGTGACACCGCAAACATTGAGCCCAACTTAATGTAATCGAAATTGAGCTCTGGGTACTTAGTCTGAAAATCAGCTACTGCACGCTCAACATTTTCTACAGTCGAGTAACTACCAATAACTACCCAATGACGGATATTGTCACGCTCTCTCCAGTCATTATTATCAACAATAACCTCCTCAATTACCTTCGCTTCTATCTCATCACTACCCTGCTGTTCAACTAACTCTGAATGGTTATCAGCTTCAATAATTATCTCATTGTCAGCTTTTTCGATATTGTTATATACAATAGTACTTTGTATTGTCTCAGAGTTATCTATTGGAGTTGATACGTACGATCTATATACGAATAATCCAACAACAACGAAAGCTATAAGCAACAATGCAACAGATAATGAAGCTACGCGCGAATTTCTTTCGTCAATCTTAACAATGCTATCTACAACAGGATTTAATACCTTATCAAAAGAGTCATCAACGACAAAGCTTTTGTTGCACAATCGTCCTATGCCCTCAATTGTAATACAGCCCTCTGTACGCACCTTTTCAAGCCAACGAGAATAGATATCCGTAGCTTGTTCATGTGATATAGATGCCACACGTGCAATAATATCTATCAGCGAGACAGCGGCTTTATTAGATGAGAACGAAAGAGTATAGCGATGTGATTCTACCCTACCGCACGACACCTCCTTAGCAGCCTCTCTGCTTATAAAGAGTGTTCCTACATCGGGAAGAAGTACTGCTCTGTCAGATATTAACGTATTATAGATGAGTTTATTAACCTCGTTTACCATTACTTCTTCTTTTTATTCTTATCCTCACGTGCATACTCCTTGTTTGCATGAGCAACAACAGCATTAACATCTGCAACCTCAGGACGCATCAACGAGCGAGCAATCATAAACACACCTAATAGGATAAATGGCACACTTAGCAACTGTCCCATATCGAGAGCCATGCCCATCTCAAAGTCCACCTGTCGCTCCTTGAGGAACTCTATAAAGAAACGAGTAAGGAAGATACCAATCATAGCTACTCCAAACAAGAAACCTGGACGGCGGCGACCTAAATCCTTTTTACAATAGAGCCATAGGATTATTCCGAATGTTAAGAAGTAGCATAATGCTTCATATAACTGAGCTGGATGGCGCGCAGGGATAGCGTCGATAATCTCCTGAGGAACATTTCCTGCATACTCATACCACGCTCTACGGGCATCATGATATACGAACTTAAAGCCGAGTGCAGAGTCTGTTGGATAGCCAACAATCTCAGAATTAAATAGATTGCCAAGACGAATTATAGCACCACTTAAAGGAGCTACAATAGCAATTCGATCAAGTCCCCAGATAAATGGCAGGTGGTTGCGACGAATAAAGCCCCATATACCTATAATAATACCTATCGTAGCACCATGGCTTGCCATACCACCGTCACGAATATCCGTAATAATTCGCCATGGCTCTGGTAGATATACCTCAGGCTCATAGAATAGGCAGTGTCCTACACGAGCACCGATGAACGTACCAAGCACCACCCACATAAATGCAGATTCAAGGGTGCGCTGAGGCAAGCCCTCATGCTTGAATGTATAGTTACAGATACGCTCTGCTGCAAAGATAGCTACAGCCCACATAAGACCGTACCATCGAATATCGAGGTCGCCCAACATAACCAATGTAGGGTCCCAATTCCATACAATAGACAATATATTCATATCAAATAGTTTTATTCTCGTTTATATTAGCTCTCCAGAATGGCTATGCGCGCAATTACTCGCCATGCTACCTTAACATCATTTACATCAACTAAAATATCGGGAAAATCCTCTCTATTACGCGCAACAAGACGCCATTTCTGAGGTTCATCCTTAACATAACGTATGCGTCGCCAAATTATTCTATCACCAATATGTAAGACATACTCATTTCCTTGAACAACATCCTCTATGCTCGACAGACGCTTTAAGAATAGGTCGTTTGCCACGGTTACAGGATCGCTCATAGGGCGTGTGAATGAGCGGACTATAAGCTCACAGCCCGTCATATATGGGACATACAGATGATCATCAGGCTCTCGACATTCAATATCTTGGAGAATATCCTCCATCTCCTCCTTATAAAAAGGCAAAGACTCGCCACTTGCTGTCTGGCTTCTAAGCATATTGCCAACACCTGAAAGTAGCCAGGTGCGATCTATATCTCCATCGAGTTTGATTATCCTATCTGCCAAGTCGGGAGATATGCCGTAGTTGCCCTTACGAATATGGTATAGATTTTCTGAGCGACCAAGACCGATTGCATGAGCAAACGAGTTGATAGATAGATCAAAACGCTCTATCACCTTAACCAATCTTTCCCAGTTATTATACTTATTTGTCATATATTCACTATTCGGAGCTACAACAATAACTACAACGCTCTATCGCTCATCTGCACCACAAAAACCTACCTCTTATCCACAATTCAAAAAAATATCATATCTTTGCATCATGGCTCCGTAGTTCAATGGATAGAATTTAAGATTCCGGTTCTTACGATGAAGGTTCGAATCCTTTCGGAGTCACATAATTGAGGCTTGTAGAGTATACCTACACGCCTCTTTTATATTTTATATAATGTTATACCTCGCAAAGATAGTCTATTTTTTAAACATAACATTTATTATAATAAAAAAAGCTCAAAAATATTGTAAAAAAAGTCCATAATAAAAAGATGATGGAGGAGCGTAAACTCCCCCATCAACAATCTCAAATTTACTTATATGCTTAGCCTATCGTCCCGACTCGGCAATCTTCTGGCTAATCATCTTGTTCAACTCCTCTGCCTCAAGCAACTCCTCCAAGAAGAAGTGCATACGATAACGCCAGTAGTGGCGTGAGTTAGCAGGAACATTGATACGCTCGTCGTGTGGATTCTCTCTACGCAAAGCACCATCCATAGCCAACCAATCCTGCAATGGAAGAACTGTCAACATAGCTGGAGACTTAAGGTGCATAGCAACAACCTGCTCGCAAATCCAAGGTTCGCAGAAGTATGGAGCCTCACCCCAAGCACCAAGTACATGGTTGTAGAAACGCTGAGTAACGCCTCTATCCTCCTCCCACCATGCGCGAAGTGGATTCATGTCGTGAGTACCTGTAGTACAGATAGAGAGGTATGGATAATCGTAAGTTGAGCCAAACTCTACCTTAGGGTCTTTAGGCATGCGCTGAATCTCCAACGAGAGAATCTGCTCGCCCGACATTACTGAAGGTACACAATCAGGAATCATACCCAAATCCTCACCACATACAAGCATGCCTGTAGCCTCGGTGAGTGGTGGCAACTTCTTCAAAGCCTCCCACTTCCAGAAGTCGTTGTGACGGCGATAGAAGAAGTCGTTGTACAAACGGTTGTAAGCCTCCTTCTGGTCGTCGCTGAGCCAACGGTAGCAATCTGTAGAGTATGCCGAGATACGTGGGTGGAACTTACCCTTCTGCACGCTATCCTCCACAAAGAGAACATTGTCTGTCTCAGCAATGTTGCCAACATGCCAGTTCTCGAAGCGGAAACCATACGAAGCAATCTCATCGTATGAGTATGGCAACGCAGGGTTAAAGCGACCAAGAAGTGCATTAACAGCATCGAGAGGAATCTCCCAGATGCGGAAGAAGCCCAAGATGTGGTCAATACGATATGCATCGAAATACTCCGCCATCTTCACGAAGCGAGCCTTCCACCAAGCATATCCATCCTCAGCCATCTTCTCCCAGTTATATGTTGGGAATCCCCAGTTCTGACCCATAACAGAGAAATCATCTGGTGGAGCACCCGCTGATGAGTTCATGTGGAACAACTCAGGATATACCCAAGCATCAACGCTTGTGCGAGAGATACCGATTGGAATATCGCCCTTGAGTACAACGCCCTTAGAATGAGCATAGTCGCGCACCTCACGAAGCTGCTTAGCAAGGTGATACTGCACGAAGTAGTTGTATGCTACCTCCTCGCTATGCTCCTTCTCATATTTCGCAGCCTTAGCCTTTGTATACTTAGCCATAGCACCCCACTCTGAGAAATCAGGTGTACCCTTCTCATCGCGCAATGCACAGAACACAGCGTATGGACGCAACCACTCCTCGTTAGCTGCCATAAATGCCTTAAACTCCTTAGAAGCGAGAGTTTTCTTGCCCTGCTCAGCATATACAGCGTGGAGATACTCAGCCTTAGCATTATTCACGCGCTCGTAGTCTACATTTGGCAATGTATTGAGCTCTACACCAAGAGCCTCGAAGCGCACCATAGCCTCCTTATCCTTCAACTCGCCAACGTGAGGAAGGTGGATAAACTGTGGGTGAAGCGCAAATGTTGAGTTAGCATTATATGGATATGAGTCCTGCCATGTATTGGTCATTGTTGTATCGTTGATAGGCAGAATCTGAATTATAGACTGTCCTGTCTGTGCTGCCCAGTCAACCATCAAGCGGATATCATTGAACTCACCAACACCGAAGCTCGACTTTGAACGCAATGAGAATACAGGGATCGCAACACCTGCACCACGCCATGGAGCCATATCGAACTGAGGACGTAGGCCCTCGATAACAAGAGCCTCCTCGGCATTTGTTGCTACGTTGAAGTAGTAGTTCTCACCCGACTGCCAAGCAACAACATTACCCGACTCGCTATCCACGATAACAAACTTATAGGCAAAACCACCCTTTGGCATCTTTACGCGGGCACTCCATACTGGAGCCTGAGCGTCGTTCATAACAACACCCTTCTCTACGTTCCAGTTACCCAAAGCCTTGCAGTCGCCCACAAGAACAACATGCTGTGATGAGCGCACTACGGCAATATCGGCACGTATTGTGAGATAGCCATCCTGAGCACCCTGAGCCTTCTTTGGCTTTGGACGGTGGAATACGCCATCGGTGAACATTGAAGAGTGGAACGAGCGGTCCGCAGGCATATTATACCACTTATCAAATACACGAACATTTGTAGTCTTCTTGTCGAGTGGCAACACGTGCTTACCACCCCACTCCTTACGTACTACCGCATCGCCATATCGCACCTCATAGCGATATACCAACTCTGTAGCAGCAGTAAGCTTAAGCTCAGCGCACCAAACACCCTCACCAGCATAGCGCATAGCGTATGCCTTCTCCTTGTCGGTGCCAACAACTACATACAAATCCTCTCCGTATGCAGTCTGATACTCTAATCTAAGATTTAGTGTCATACTATATTAATAATTGTTTATAGTTATATCTATGTTTAAAGAAGTATCTCGCGCAATGTTGCACAACTCTCTTCTGGATTTCGGGGGTTGAAATTAAAACCCTCCCAGCCCTCATTTCGCGCGGCTTCAACGTTCTCTTTGCGGTCGTCGATGAAGAGTGTTTCGCTAACGTCAAGACCGTATCTCTCGACCAAACGACGGTATATCTCGGCATCAGGTTTCACGACGTGCTCCTCGCACGATACCACCTCGCCATCGAAATATTTATAGACCTCAGTTTTGCGTAGGAACTCTGTGAATTCCAACGACATATTCGACAGTACATAAAGTTTATATCCAGCTGCTTTAAGGTCGGCAACGAGAGCCTTTGTAGCCACTATCTCCTCCTGTGTGAGTATCGAGCGACGTAGGTTTTTGTCCGCTAATTCACGGTCGCAATTGTTGTAATCAGCGAGGTCTGTTACCACCTGCTCATAGCTAACTACACCTCGGTCATACTCCTCCCAAAATCGTGGCATCTGGGGAAGTAAAATGTACGAGAAAAACTTTATAAATTCGGGTTCAAATTTGCGAGGGTCACGGGCAAAAACTACCCCTCCCAAGTCAAATACTATATTTTTCATCTTCTTCATAATTTACAAAATTAGTCATTTTGCACCAATAATGCAACTCAAATTTGAGATTTTTTCGCTGAACGGTAGAATATTTATGATGAATTTTTATGTTAGATATATCGCCTGTGAGGCTTATCGAACAACTTGCACACTTGCAAATGTCGTATAATCTTTGTAACTTGCCAAAGCAAATTACTGCCGAGGATGGCACATTGGTGAACTATACATATTTTGCTGATGGCACAAAGTTCAAGGCAGTAGATGCAACTGGCAATGGTTTTGTCTATACAGGTTCTTTGAGATGGAGTGTGCAGAATGGTGTACTAACTCCCGAGAGTATTGCAATCACTGGTGGTCGTGCTGTATTTGCAGATAATAGTTGGGCTACTAACTATTATATCACCGACCATTTGGGCAGTGTGCGTGCAGTGACGGATGCTGAGGGTGAGGTGCTTGGCACTTTCGATTATATGCCCTATGGAAGCGAAATTTCTTCAAGAAGTAGTACCACAACCGACTACCGATTTACAGGTAAGGAGCGACAGAGTATGGTCAACAATAGCATCTATGACTCATTTGCTCGTTTCCAGAATACCTATGGTCGCTTTATGTCGATTGACCCAAAAGCAGAGAGTTTCTACCATATCTCACCTTACACCTATTGTGCTGGTGATCCAGTGAATTTGGTAGATCCAGATGGCATGTGGTATGTTAAGGTTAGTGCATCAGCTGATAGAGGGCGAAATCCATATGCCATATATTCAGTATATGACAAGAACAATATTTTAATATATCAAACTGTTGTTAAAGTAACTGGTATTGGAGGACGTGATAGGACTGCACAAAGATCAGATACTCCAACAGGTAGATATAAAATATTGAATTGGCGAGAAACTGGCAACGCGAGGTATAACATACGATCATATGGACCAAACCCGTTACTTGCTTTAGAATATGAAAGTGGTGAGGCATTTAGCCATGGTAGATCTGGCATGCATACACATGGCGGAGGCAACCAAGGAAATAACCCCGAACAACTCAAGAATACTGAAGGATGCATAAGAATGGCAGATGATGATATAAAAGAATTGAAAACAATTGTTGATGCACTTGTAGACGACGATCCTGAATATTTAGAGGTTACTAATGATTTAAATCGAGAATTACATTTTTCAGATAGAGATGAGATTAAATCTGAATATGTAAGAAATGGTGGTACAATTGAACCTATTGAAATTGTTGGGTATAAAGACAGTTACAATTATGCTTATTTCTTTGATTTTTTCCACTATGGTAACTATTGGAACCATTAACATGGAATTTCACAATAGCAAATACCCTATTAAGCCCGAGCAAGATATCCAAACTATGCAAGGAGGTGAACTCTCATTAGCCGTGGTGTTAATGTTAGGCGATGCTAATATACCACCTGATAGCAGTATATTAACCACTGAAGGTGACTATACTCTGCTTGTCAACTACTTTTGCAATGGATCGGAAGAATATGGCGATGGTATTTCCGCTAAATTATATAGCATATTTTTATTTTATCCGCAAAAATTAGATGAAACTATAAAACACATAGATTCATTGTCGGAGGATAAGCGCAAAAAGGCAGAAGAAGAATTGTGTTTACACATTTTCGGTCACTATTGTGCATATTATCGCTATGATCTCGATGGTTTTTTCGTGAGATTCCCCCTTTTGGAAACGAGATATAAGGCCATCATTCAATCTATCTACGAAAGAACAAAACCTTTTGAAGAGCAACAAGTAAGTTATAGCGAGGTAGAACTCAATAATTTATCGCACGAACTTAAAAGAGCGCTTAAGAGCTACGCTACATTAACAGAGGTTCAGATATCTGATGCTGTGCTAAAGGCATTGAAGTCAGAAGCTCCGTTCTATTTTGACGAGCAATATATTGAGTTAATACATTACTGGCTGTCAGGTTTTACAATACACTCTACTGAAATTAGTACTCGAGTATATCAGGTTTTGTACTGTGAACCTGAAGTGGCAGAAAGACTTTGCAGATACATAAAGTGTTTGCCAGAGGATTTAAGTAAGATTGCCACAAATTGCCTTGTTGAGACCGTTGTTTCAGAGTATATTAAAGATAGTGGTATTTTTGAGGAAAGGATATTTTTCTTAAAATTCCCCTCAATAAAACAATATAGCGATAAGATTTTATCAACATTCAAGAGTGCAAATTAATTAATCTTAACCTACACGGGGCAGTCCCGTGTAGGTCACCAGATCCTTTTTATATTCTATGACTAAAACAACCCGCATCGTATGCTTGTGCATACTCGGTGCGGTGGGGACACTTTGCGGCGTCTCTACCCTTAATGTACCCACAACAGATGACAAAACTAAAACATTTTCCCAACTATTAAAATCGGTCCTCACTGCAAATAAAACAAGGTCATTTTCTTCTATTGAAAATATTTGCAAATTGTGATTTTATTTTTTATCTTTGTACGTTTTTATATAGAATATATAAATATAACAAATATATGAGTACCGAACAGGAAAAAGTGATGAAACACGAGGAGGAGTATTCCGCGTCGAATATTCAAGTCCTCGAGGGTTTGGAGGCAGTACGTAAACGCCCCGCGATGTACATTGGCGATATCGGTGAGAAGGGTCTTCACCACCTTGTTTATGAGGTTGTGGACAACTCTATCGACGAGGCTTTGGCTGGCTACTGTACCGATATTTTTGTAACTATCAACGAGGATAACTCTATCTCGGTGAAGGATAACGGTCGTGGTATTCCTACCGACTGGCACGAGAAGGAGGGCAAGTCGGCGTTGGAAGTTGTATTGACTGTGTTGCACGCCGGTGGTAAATTCGACAAGGGTAGCTACAAGGTGTCTGGTGGTCTTCATGGTGTGGGTGTATCGTGTGTTAACGCACTCTCAACACTTCTTATCGCCGAGATCCACCGAGGTGGCAAGATCTACCGTCAGACATACTCTAAGGGTGCGCCAACATCAAAGGTTGAGATTGTTGGCGATTGCGAGGATCGTGGTACAACAATCACATTTAAGCCAGATGGCTCTATCTTCTCGCTCACAACCGAGTATAAGTATCAGATCTTGGCAAACCGTCTCCGCGAGTTAGCATTCTTGAATAAGGGCATCCACCTCACTCTCACCGATATGCGTGTTAAGGACGAGGAGGGTAATCCACTTTCAGAGCATTTCTACTCAGAGCATGGTCTCTCGGAGTTCGTAGAGTACCTCGATGCAACACGAGGTCAGAAGATTATTGAGAACATCATCTACCTCGACACTGAGGAGAGCGGCGTTCCTGTGGAGGTTGCTATGCAGTACAACGACTCTTACTCAGAGAATGTACACTCATACGTTAACAATATCAACACCATCGAGGGTGGTACTCACCTTACGGGTTTCCGCTCAGCTCTCACACGTACACTTAAGAAGTACGCCGAGGAGAGTGGTATGCTTGCTAAGCTAAAGTTCGATATCAACGGTGATGACTTCCGTGAGGGTCTTACAGCCGTGGTATCTGTTAAGGTTGCAGAGCCTCAGTTTGAGGGTCAGACCAAGACAAAGCTCGGTAACGATGAGATTGCAGGTGCTGTAAACCGCGCTATGTCGGCAGCCCTAAGCAACTACCTTGAGGAGAATCCTAAGGACGCTAAGGCTATCGTGCAGAAGGTTATCCTCGCTGCTCAGGCACGCCACGCAGCACGTAATGCTCGTGAGGCAGTGCAGCGCAAGACCGTACTTTCTGGTGCAGGTCTCCCAGGTAAGTTGGCAGACTGCTCAAGCCGCGACCGCTCTATCGCTGAGATCTTCTTCGTCGAGGGAGACTCTGCGGGTGGTACAGCAAAGCAGGGACGTGACCGTAACTTCCAGGCTATTATGCCACTTCGTGGTAAGATTCTCAACGTCGAGAAGGCTCAGGAGCATCGTATGTGGGAGAACGAGGAGATTAAGAATATGTTTACTGCCTTGGGCGTATCTATCGGTACTGCTGAGGATAGCAAGGCTCTAAACCTTGAGAAACTCCGCTACGACAAGATTATCATCATGACCGATGCCGATGTCGATGGCTCGCACATCGCAACTCTTATGCTTACCTTCTTCTTCCGTAAGATGAAGGCACTTATCGAGAATGGTCATATCTACATCGCTACCCCACCATTGTACCTTGTAAAGAAGGGTAAGCAGGAGCGTTACTGCTGGACAGACAAGGAGCGTGACGATATCACCGCAGAGTTTGGCTCAAATGGTGTTCACATCCAGCGATACAAAGGTCTTGGTGAGATGAACGCACAGCAGTTGTGGGACACTACCATGAATCCAGATACACGTATCTTGCGTCAGGTGACTGTGGAAAATGCTGCTGAGGCAGACCACATCTTCTCAATGCTTATGGGTGACGAGGTTCCGCCACGTCGTGAGTTTATCGAGAAGAATGCCCACTACGCAAATATTGATGCCTAAATAGTTGATTGAGGGGTTGCGCTTGTGTGCGACCCCTATTTATAAATAGTATACCTCTATGAACGTAACAGTAATTGGAGTTGCAGGAGGCACAGGCTCTGGAAAGTCAACGCTTGTTAAACGTCTGCAGGAGGCATTCGCGGGCGATGACGTAGCTACGCTATGCCACGACTACTACTATAAGGCGCACCCTGAGCTTACGTACGAGGAGCGCACGAAGCTCAACTACGACCACCCTGCTGCCTTCGACACCGATATGCTTGTGGAGCATATTCGCACGCTCAAGTCAAATGTACCTATCGAGCACCCTGTATACTCTTTTGTGGAGCACAATCGCACCTCGGAGAGTGTGCTTGTTAAGCCATCAAGGGTGATTATTGTCGATGGTATTCTCATCTTCGAGAATAAGGAGCTTAGAGAGTTGATGGACATCAAGGTTTTTGTAGATACCGATGCCGATATCCGCCTCGCACGCCGTATTCTCAGAGATGTTTGCGAGCGTGGTCGCACTATGCAGTCGGTTATCAACCAGTATACTACTACTGTGAAGCCTATGCACGAGGAGTTTGTTGAGCCATCGAAGAAATATGCCGATGTCATCATCCCTGAGGGTGGTTTCAACTCTGTTGCTGTAGGTATGCTTATTCAGAATATCCGTTCACTTATTGATAATAAGTAATATGCGTAAGGTTAATATCTTTCTTATGGCGATTGTTGCACTTATATTCGTAGGTTGCAACAACGCAACACTTCTTCCAAACAACTACCTCGTGTTGGCATCTGAGGATGTGACAAACGATGCAGAGTGGATGACTGTTGCCGAGAAGCTCGCCACGAAGCATAATGCGCCAATCGTAACATTTGCAAATTCTCCGCAGAAGGCTTTGGAGACTCTCCGCGCAGAGAATCCACGTTATGTAGCTATCGTCGACAAGCCTGAAAATATAGGTCGCGACTATGTTATCGACCTTCACCTTATGTGCCGCGATGTGGATGAGGATATATATGCCGATTTCCTTTGGGGTATCATCACTGGCTACGACGCAGCGGCTGCTGAGCGCATGGTGGACAACAGCACCGAGCCTCTTGTTATCAAGGATGCTGTGGCAACAATCATGGAGCTAAACTCAGCAAAGTGGTTTGATAACTATGCTTGGGTGGATGACCATACACGCGGTCTTTGGGGTTACAAGAATGGTCGCGATGCAGAGATAGTTACAGGCATGGTTGAGAAAGAGGAGGTGCTCGGCAAGTTCCAGGAGTTGTACGAGGCTTATGATCCAGACCTTATCGTCACTGCAGCACACGCCACACAGAAAAACCTTGAGATGCCATATTCTCTCGGTCACCTTCGTCCTCGTGATGGTAAGCTCTATGCTCAGAATATCTTTACTGGCGAAGAGCGTGACATCATAGAGTCAGGTAAGCGACGTGTATATACCGCTGTTGGTAACTGCCTTATTGGCGATATGAACAACACACGCGAGAGCATGGCTGCAGCGTGGATGAATGGCTCGAATGCCGCAACTATGATTGGTTATGTTGTAACAACATGGCATGGTCGCAATGGCTGGGGTGCACTCAAGTATTGGGTTACCAACCCATTCCGATACACCCTTGCTGAGGCTGTATATATGAATCAGCAGGACCTCCTCCACCAGCAGTATGCGTGGTATCCTACGCTTATTGACGAGAAGTACACCTTCTGCGAGGGCTTCTGGGAGGAGCTGGAGAGCACAAAGAATCGTCTTTCGGAGACTCTCGGCCGCGAGTTGTCGTATGAGAGCGCGGAGGATTGGGATATGATGGGTTTCTGGCACGACCGCGATGTGTTGGTATACTATGGCGACCCTTTGTGGAGCGTAATGCTTCAGGGCGTGGAGAGCGAGAAAGACTATACCGTAGAGTCTCGCATCGAGGGTAACAAGTATATCATCACTATCACCACTGCGGAGAACTTCTCATTGGAGCGCATGAAGGGTGATAAGTTTAAGCAGGAGCATGTCCTCGACCTACCATTCAGCTACTTCTTCCCTGAGCGATTGGTAAACCCACGCTTGGCAGAGAATCAGATATGGGAGGTAGCCCTCGACGAGAACTTCATCTTGGTATACAACGCAGAGTTTAATCCATCATCATCGTATGAGATTATTCTCGATGTGGAGTAAAGAGTTGCGATACCGAAAATTTTAATATCTTTGCGACGGAAACTATAAAACTATAAACAAATAACATTATGAAGAAGATTATATCATTTTTTGCTATCGCAGCGATGCTCTTCACCGCTTGCGAGAAGCCTGTAGACGAGAATACTTCAGAGTCTACAGAGCAGATTAAGCTCATCTCTGAAAATGTGGTTAAGGTTAATAGCAGTAGCGCTATGGCATTCATCAACTATGAGATTTTGGATATTGTTGAGGGAGCTGAGGTTAAGGCTACGGCTAACGTATCTTGGATTGGCAATTTCGACTACAAGCAGCAGGGTAAGATTCAGTTTACTGTAGAGAAGAACCCTGATGGTGAGCCACGTGAGGGTAACATCATCATCACTTACGACAAGTCTACATTGAACGTTAAGATTATCCAGGCTCTCAGCGAGACTCCAACAAACAAGGAGATTAAGGCTCCACTCCTTCAGGGTAAGTATTATGGCAATGTTCAGGGCCTCTACAACTACTACTTGACATTCTCTGATCTTGGTATGGATGCGAGCAATATGTTCTCTACACCAAACGCCTACTACTACATTGTTGACCTATATCTTGAGGTAGAGCCAAGCGATATGTCACATATTAAGGTTCCTGTAGGTGTTTATGAGTTTGACGCGAACAATATGCCTATTGGCGATACATTCAAGGAGCAGTGGAGTTGGTATCAGATTAACGACGAGAGTGGCTTCCCTGTATCTCAGATTCACTATGAGAGCGGCAAGTTTACTGTTGAGGAGAATAAGATAACTCTTGAGATTACGTTGACAGTTGACCACGTTCAGGAGACACACAAGATCGTTTACGATGGTGACTACTCTCTCCTTGACTGCACAAGCGAGAACTACTACTAATAAACTGCTACATAAGCGCATAAAAAATAGTCACCTCACGTGTAGGTGACTATTTTTTTATGTATCACAGATACGTACTACAAACACATCTCAAATATAGCCTCCACATCGGCAGGTGTAAGAGTCTTGAAGCCCTTAATATCACCATAGCGGCACGCCTTCTTTGCCATCATTGCAAAATCCTCACGCTTGATGCCCACTTCGGTAAATGTACGCTGCAAGCCCAACTTCTCATACAAGAACTCCTCGGTAAGTTTGATACTGCACTTTGCAATCTCCATCTTATCCAACTTAGCATCAATGCCAAACACATTCACACCATACTGAACATATTTATCGACTGTTGTCTCATCCAAGCAGTACTCCATCCATCGTGGAGTGAGGATAGCAAGACCAAGGCCGTGAGTGATATCGTAAACTGCCGAGAGCTCGTGCTCCATAGGGTGACAGCTCCACGCCTTACGCTTACCACCATTTATAAAACCATTGATAGCCCACGATGATGTCCACATTAGGTTGGCACGCGCCTCATAGTTCTCAGGCTCGGCAATGGCGATAGGCGCATACTTGACAATAGTCTTGAGCATACCCTCCATAAAGCAGTCGAGCATAAAGAGGTCCTCCTGTGTATTAAAGTAAACCTCCATAATATGCGACATAATATCCGCCGCACCGCACGCAGTCTGATACTTACTAACCGAATAGGTAAGTGTAGGGTCTAGGAACGACACACGTGGCAACAACGCAGGAGCCAAGCGGCCAAGTTTATCACCAGTCTCAAGATTAGAGATGACACCCGCAGTATCCATCTCCGAGCCAGTCGCCGAGAGTGTCAAAATTGTAACAATTGGCAACGCCTCGTTGATAGGCTTGGCATTAGCACCAAAGAACTCCCAAGCATCGTGCTCCACACACGCTCCTGCAGCCATAAACTTCGTAGCGTCGATAGTCGAGCCACCACCTACAGCCAAAAGCACGTCGATACCCTGCTCCTTGCATATCTTGACACCCTCGCGCACCGACTCGATACGTGGGTTAGGCTCTATACCCGACAACTCAAACACTTCAAGTTTTGCATTATGTAACTCCTCGATAACCTTGTCGTATAGACCGTTACGCTTAATCGAGCCACCACCGTATGTTAGCAACACACGCTTACCAAACTTCGCAAGCTCCTTACCCAAGTGACCCAACTGGTTTTCACCAAAATATACCTTTGTCGGAATGTGATATACAAAATTATTCATAATCGTAAAATTTATAATATTAAATATCGCTCAGCGCGACAATGTTATTTAGCACTGCATATATCGTAAGGCGACCAATAGAACGTGTTTGCAACTTCTCATAGATATTATTACGATGGAAGATAACTGTCGTAAGAGATATATTCAAGCTATCAGCAATCTCCTTATTTATCATACCCTTAACAAGCAGCGACAAGACATCACGTTCACGCGACGACAACAACGAGCGTGTAGATGTTCCTACAGATGGAGTCTCTTGATTGTGATGCACATGCCCAGGATGACCCACATGGTGAATATGTAGTATCTGGCGAACTATCTCCTGCTCCGATGCTGTGGCATCAATGGTACGAAATCCAGACTGTACAAAAGGAGATGCCTCACCCTCCGTAATAACCATTGTCTTAGCAACAAAAGGACGAAACATCTCTATATTATGAAAGAGTATATTTGCTGAAACGAAATAATGAGCAAACTTAGCTTCCGAGCGATTAAACTCTTCGATACTATTATAACTAACAACATCTACACTCGGCACCATTTCCGACAAGAGACCGCGCAAAGCCATTGAGCTTAGCGTATTCTCGGAAATGATAGCTATCTGAGGTTGCATCATAATCATTATGCGATATATACCTCCATCAACTTAGCATTACCCTCGGCAACAACCTCGCTGACCTCAGCAGGGATAAGTATAACCTCACCCTCCTCCAATGTCTCCTCTACGCCATCGGCAATGATACGCGCCGAGCCATTGAGAGCAATGTAAACTACAAATGAGTCGAGTGCAGAATGGTCAAACTCCTTGCGACCATCAACATCATGCAACACCATTGTAAAGTAATTACACTCAATAACCTTAGCCTCGCCACCCTTCTGCAAATCATATTTACGATGTAAAAGTTCAGCATATGCTTCAAAATCAATAGCATCTACAGCGAGTGCAGTATGAAGCTCACGGCTTTTACCCTCTGCATCTACTCTATCCCAATCGTAGATACGATAGGTGATATCCGATGTCTGTTGCACCTCTACAACCTCCAATCCAGCACCCAAGGCGTGAACTGTACCTGCAGGGATAAAGAATGTATCACCTGGCTTCACCTCCACCTTATTGAGCAACTCCTCAAGGCGTGACTCCGACACAGCAGCGATATACTCCTCGCGTGTGAGATTCAAATCCTTAAAACCGAGATATATTGCCGCACCTGGCTTACAATCTACAACATACCACGCCTCAGTCTTACCAAAGCTATTGTGACGCTCCTCAGCCAAAGCATCATCAGGATGCACCTGCACCGAGAGCTTATCGTTGCAATCAAGATACTTTATAAGCAACGGAAACTCCAAGCCATAACGTTCAAAGTTCTCCTCGCCAATAAGCTCACCCATATAGACCTCGATAATCTCCTCAAGATTATTACCCTTAAGGAAACCATTGGCGACAACCGACACATCACCCTTTACAGATGACAAATCCCAGCTTTCACCATATAGCTTATCCTTAGCAAGACGACCTGCAGCCTTACCCTTCTTTGCAACTATTGCCTGGCCACCCCAGATACGCTCTTTAACACGGGGCTTAAACTTTAAGGGATACAACATATAATTTCTCTAAAATAATGATTCAACATAACTTACAACCTCATCAACATCTACTGTCAATGGGAATACCTTGCTTGGCTTCAAATAGTATAGCTCGCGATTCTTCTTAGCAGCCTCCTCACCAGCTCCGGTGATATTTAGCATAATACATGCATCCTTATCTATACTACCAGCCTCGACCATCTTAATGAGCGATGCAAGAGCCACACCTGGTGCAGGGTAGATATCCACTCCCTCCAACTCCTTGAAGAGCTTACATGCACGACGTGCCTGCGCATTTGTTGCCACCACAACATCGCCACCTGTAGCCTTAAGAGCATCGTACAAACCGCCAGCCAAGCCGTATGGAGGACGACGATTAGACAACACCTTAGCGTCGATAAGTTCAGCATCACGACGAGCCTTCTTCGCATCGTATGGCAACATCTCACGAGACTCCGCGCGCCAAGCATCAAACATAGGCACAAATGGTGCATTCTGCGACACAATTAACTTCATAAGATTATCGCCATATCTACCATCCTCGATAAATCGCATATTTGCCTCCCACGCAGCAATAGCACCTGTACCGCTACCTACAGCCTGGAAATAGTAATCAGGAATACGACCTATGGTTGTCACTGCCGACATAACAGTAGTAGCCATACCATCACGACGTGCAATATTCTTTGCACCACCCTCAGCATAAAACTTCGAAGACTTCAACGCCATATTGCTTAGGTTGATAGCATCAAAGTAATCACCACCCTTATCGCACGCAATCAACTTAACGCAGTCGTTCAAAGGCTCTGTAAACCACAAAGCATCGAGGTTATCCGATGGTACTGCCAACAACAACTTAATATTATTGTCGGAGCATACACGAGCAAAGGCACGTGCTGTGTTTCCTGCAGATGCTACAACCAACACCCTATCCTCATTCTCATCGATACGTGCACAAACGCTGTAAGCCTCAGTCTCCTTAAACGAGCATGTAGACATCTTAACGCCATGCTTTGGAGCATAGCCACTGAGTGTAATCCACAAATTCGACAATCCGAGATATTTAGCCAACTCCTCGCTGCGGTATGTTACAGGTGCCGACGATCCACTAAGGATGCGCTTTACAGGCAACCAATCACAATACTTATAGAATCCATACTCATCAGACTTCACCTCCAACTGCTTCTTCTCGTAGAGAGCACGCACCAATGATGGGGTTTTACACTCTCTATCCTCCAATGTCCATTCCTGATCCTCAAACTCGCGACCTGTTGCCACGCACGATAATGTATACTTCGTAGGTTTAAAATTCTCCATATCCATCTTTTATTATTTCCAAATGACAAAGTTAACTTTTTTTTCTCGATTATCAATAAGCAATCGTACCTAATTCACAACAAGCTCTAATAAATATAACCATCGTTGTGTAATTAGAAAATTATCATTACCTTTGTCTAATATAGTAACCAAAGTATGATAAAATAAATATTTACAATATGAAAAAGAGTCTCTTACTTATCCTTGCAGCTATCGTCATTGTCGCAGGTGCCGCAACAGCGATACTCTGCATCAACAAAACTAAGATCGATGAACGTGCAAAAATCGAGGACGCCATCGTTTGCTACTTTAATGTCGACCAGCTCGCCAAGAAAGGTGCTTTTGGCAACTATCTAACACCTGAACAGCGTAAGCTATACGCCTCAATGGCAACAGCAAATATAGAAAACAAGGAGGTAGCAAGCCACATCGATGCCATTATCAATGATTTTAATTGTAGCGGTATCGACTTCACAAAACCTATTTATGGATACTTTGACGAGGTGGATAAGGCTATGGTATTCGTTGCCGAGGTGGTGAATGCCAATACAGTAGATACTACCATAGATAACATATCGTATCTCATTGAGCAGGAGGGCGAAGAGAGCCTTGATGTTGTCCGTGATGGAGATTCTCGCACCTGTATTCTTGACTCTGGCATTGCACTGGCTTACAACAATAGTCGTGCAACGCTCATCATTAGCGAGGAGGAGAATCTTACAATGAACATCAACGAGGCATTGTCTCGCAAGTTAGCAGACCTTTCACCATTCGGCGATAGCGATATGGCAATCTACTTTGATGCCTACAAGCTCACAAACTTCGGCAAGCAATATATCGACGAGGAGATTGCTCTTTATAGCAATGAAGGAACGGAGTATCTTATCTCGGATCTTAACACCCAAAAACTTCTTCTTGACGAGTGGAGCAAATATATCACTCCAGATGCTCGTTTGATTGCTGACCTAACATTCGAGCCTGGTCGCGTGAAGATGTCATACAATGGCACTGGTTTCAATACCGCGGAGTATGACGCGATGATGAAGCGAAGCAGTGGCAGCCACCTCAATTATATCAGCAAGGATGCCTTGATGGTATTAAACATCGGTATGGAGGGCAAGAAAGTTGCCGAGAATATTACTGCATTTCTAAACAGCTCAATGATGGAGCTTTTGGACTTCGACCTTGGTACTGAAGCAAACATGGCAATCTCTATTCTATGCGACGCTATAGAGTCTATCAGTGGTGATACAACGCTTGCTGTAGAGTCGATAGATGGACAGATGAAGGAGCGCATCAACTACTACACTGGTCGCGTAATGCACCAGCCTCTACTTAAATCTGTAGATGCTGCCGTGATGATGGATGTTACAGACAACTATATCATCACCAACGTAGGACAGTTCACCATGGGCCTACTCCGCAAGGTTGACCAGAATAAATATTTCGCTCAGTTTGGCAACTATGCCATCACCCTTGAGCAGAACGAAGGTCTACTTTTCGGTGGCGTAAATATGAAGCCAGAGAAATCTACAACTCCTGCG
>JAGBUS010000055.1 GCA_017630735.1 Alistipes sp.
GGCTCTCGGTGCTGCTATCGCTGAGCGTTTTATGGTAGCACGCTTCGGTGAGTGGATGGCACACAAGACATACGCTTTCATCTCTGATGGTGCTATTCAGGAGGAGATCTCTCAGGGTGTAGGTCGTGTTGCTGGTCACCTTGGTCTTTCTAACCTCATCATGTTCTACGACTCGAATAACGTTCAGCTCTCTACAAAGTGCGACGAGGTAGACACTGAGGATATCGAGATGAAGTATAAGGCTTGGAACTGGAACGTTATCACAGTTAACGGTCAGTCTATCGACGAGATTCGTGCTGCGTTGAAGGCTGCTATTGCTGAGACTGAGCGTCCTACACTTATCATCGGTAAGACTATCATGGGCTTCGGTGCTCGTAAGGCTGACGGTACATCATTTGAGAATCAGGTATCTACACACGGTCAGCCACTTACAGCTGCTGGTGCTGATATCGCTGAGACAATCAAGAACCTCGGTGGTAACCCAGAGGAGCCATTCGCAGTATTCGAGGAGTCTAAGGAGATCTACGCACAGCGTCGCGAGGAGTTGCGTGCATGGGCTAAGGAGATGCAGGCAACAGAGGCAGAGTGGCGCAAGGCTAATCCTGCACTTGCTGAGAAGATGGATAACTTCTACTCAGGCAAGCTTCCAGAGATTGACTACTCAAAGATTGAGGTTAAGCCAGATCAGGCTACACGTGCAGCTTCGGCAAATATGCTTTCATACTTCGCTGAGCATGTTGAGAACATGGTGGTATCATCTGCCGACCTCTCTAACTCAGATAAGACTGATGGCTTCTTGAAGAAGACTAAGGCATTCACTAAGGGTGACTTCACAGGTCAGTTCTTCCAGGCAGGTGTTGCAGAGTTGACTATGGCATGCGTTATGAACGGTATGGCACTCCACGGCGGTATCATTCCTGCTTGCGGCACATTCTTCGTATTCTCAGACTATATGAAGCCTGCAGTACGTCTCTCTGCTCTTATGGAGAAGAAGGTTATCTACATCTGGACACATGACTCATTCCGCGTAGGTGAGGATGGTCCTACCCACGAGCCAGTAGAGCACGAGGCACAGATTCGCCTTATGGAGCACCTCCACAACCACTCTGGCAAGCGTTCTATGCTTGTTCTTCGTCCTGCAGACTCTGAGGAGACTGTTGCAGCATGGAAGATGGCAATGGAGGAGACTCGCCCTGTAGCGTTGATCCTCTCACGTCAGAACATCAAGTCTTTGCCAGCATTGAACGGTGAGTCACGTCGCGCCGAGGCTATGAAGGCTGAGCGTGGTGGTTACGTGGTATTGGAGAACAAGGAGGCTAAGGTAACACTTATCGCTACTGGTTCTGAGGTATCTACACTCGTTGAGGGTGCAGAAATCTTGGCAGCTGAGGGCATTGCAACTCGTGTTGTATCTATCCCTTCTGAGGGCTTGTTCCGCGACCAGAGCAAGGAGTATCAGGCAGAGGTACTTGGCAACTTGCCACGCTACGGTATGACATCTGGTTTGTCAGTAAACCTTCGTGGCTTGGTTGGCGAGAATGGCTTTATCCACGGCTTCGACCACTTCGGTTACTCAGCACCATTCAAGGTACTCGACGAGAAGTTTGGTTACAACGGCAAGTGTGTTGCTGAGGAGGTAAAGGCTCTTTTGAAGTAGCGTCCTAATTAACATACAACGTCAAACAATAAAGGCGTGTCCAATCGGACACGCCTTTATTGTATAAGATAGCGAATTACAAATTACCGAGCTTCTGATTTGTCTCGCGGATAATCTTCATTGTTGACTCATCCTCCACGAAGATAGAGTTGAGACCCTGCTGCTCCTGTGCTGGGTCGCCAGTGTAGTCATCACCCTTTGCCCAGTACTCGTGGTCGTCAGGATTTGTCTCTGCATAGCCACCCCAACTCCAGAAGTTACAACCCGCAAATACACCATTCTTCTCGCGCGACTTAACAATAAGGTCGAATACATAAGTATAGTACATATCGCGGCACGCCACAGAGCTACCCTTGCGGAAATCCATATTGTCGCGAGGCATACCAAACTCCTCAACAACGACAGGCTTCTGAATCTTCTCGCCAAGCTCAAGATGCATATTGATATACTCCTCTGTGTACTGGCAAGACTGCTCCAAATCCTCGCGCATGTGGTCACCACGCATCCACTTCCAGTTGTAAGGCCATACATGGCAGTTGATATACGCAATCTCGTCGATGGCGTGTATCTTCTCGCACAAATCCATATCCCACTCACAACCATAGTAACCCTCTGAGCCAGTGGAAATCATGTGGTTAGGATCTATTGAGCGGATAAGCTTTGCAGATGTAGCAAGCCACTCGGCAAATGCCTCCTTGTTATCCACCTCCTTAGAGCTGAAGGCACGAGGCTCGTTAGATATCTGCCATGAGAAGATTGCTGGGTCGTCGATATACTTGATGCCTGTATAGCGGTTAGTGCGCGACACGATATACTTTACGTGGTCATAGAAGATCTGCTTAGCGCGCTCGTTACGCACAAACTCACCAGCAAAGGTATTGTACGAGAACCAACCATCAACACGTGGCACTAACACAGGTGTCTCATTTGCCCACGCAACATACTGAGTGTAACCACCACTCCACTCCCATGCATTATAGAAATATAGCACAGCTGTCATATTGCGCTTGCCAAGCTCCATCATAAGGTAATCCAAGCCAGCCAATACATCATCGTTATATACACCTGGCTCAGGCTGCAAGTTAGGCTCAATCTTTCCGAGAAGACCATTTTCACCCTCACCACCAACAAGAATACGTAGGTTATCAATACCATTAGCCTTCATAAAGTCAAGCTCCTTACAAAGACGCTCGCGGTTACCACCCTCACCCTCAGAGCCGAGGATTGCACCATACCAGAAGTTAGTACCAACAAAATAGTAAGGCTCGCCATTACGCATAAACTGTCCATTCTTAACAGTGATGATACCCTGTGTAGGTACATCTGTTGTCTTTGAACAACCTATTGCAGTCATCACCATAGCCACAAAGGCTACACACCATAATAGATTAAGTCTCTTCATCTCTGCTTTTGTATTATAAATTTTCACAAAAGTAGGTAATTTTTCTGAGATATCCACTCTTTACAAAATTTTATGCCTCCATTAATCACATTACCTCCCAAAATCTATCACCACACAAAGTGTGTTTTTTAAAAAAAACTCGCTTTTTACATTTGTAAATTTAGTGTGGAATATATACTTTTGTAGTGTGAAATTGCGCACATGTACCATTATATAAATCGGCTTTATTATAATGCGTTATTTTTCAAGCATTTACACAATTGTAAACCATAGGTATACCATACTAAAAGAAGTTAATGAAACGAATAATTTTATCAGGCGGAGGTACTGGTGGACACATATATCCTGCTGTTGCAGTAGCCGAGGCTTTGAAGCATAAATATGGCAATGAGGTAGAGATTCTCTTCGTGGGTGCTGAAGGTAAGATGGAGATGGAAAAAGTCCCAGCTCTGGGATACCGCATTGAGGGTCTTCCTGTAGCGGGTCTACAACGCCGACTTACGCTATCAAACCTACTTCTTCCATTCAAGGTAGCAAAGAGCGTTAGCCGTGCCAAGCGTATCATACGCGACTTTAAAGCCGACATTGTTGTGGGCTTTGGTGGCTATGCCTCAGCTCCAGTTCTTTGGGCTGCTCAGCGTCTTGGTATCCCTACGGTTATTCAGGAGCAGAACTCCTATGCAGGCTTAACAAACAAGCTACTCTCGAAACGAGCTAAGCGCATCTGCGTTGCTTACGATAAGATGGAGCGTTTCTTCCCTAAGGAGCGCATCATCATGACAGGCAATCCACTACGTGGTCGTTTTTCTGCAAATAGCGACAACCGTGGTGACGCTCTTGCCTACTATGGCTTTAACGACGAGATGCCTGTTGTGTTGGTTGTAGGTGGCTCACTTGGCACACGCACCCTCAACGAGATGATGAAGGCGTGGATAAAGGGACTCGATGGCGTAGCTCCTGTGCAGGTGATATGGCAAACAGGAAAGTACTACGAGAAGGAGATGCAGGAGTTCTTGAAGAACCACCCAACGAAGAACATCTGGCAGGGTGCATTTATCGAGCGTATGGACTATGCCTATGCAGCAGCAAACGTGGTACTCTCGCGTAGTGGCGCATGTACCGTATCTGAGCTTTGCTTAGTGACTAAGCCTACGATATTTGTTCCATCGCCAAACGTATCGGAGGATCATCAGACTAAAAATGCTATGGCTCTAGTAGAGAAGGGCGCAGCAGAGATTGTTCGAGATAATGAGGCGGTAGCTAAGGGTATGAAAGAAGCCGTGGCACTTGCTTTGGATGAGGAGCGATTGGAGATGCTCTCTGCAAATATCGCACAGTTGGCAATCAGCGACTCTGCGGCACGTGTTGTGGAGGTTATTGACAAAGAACTAAAACGAGGTTAGAGTGATGGAGCAACAGAAGTACGAAAATATCTACTTTTTGGGCATTGGTGGTATTGGCATGAGTGCCATAGCTCGATATTTCCTCAATGAGGGATGTCGTGTGGCAGGTTATGACCTCACCGCAACACCACTCACACGCGCTTTGGAGAGCGAAGGTGCTTTGGTCCACTATGAGGATGACCCAGAGCTTATCCCCGAACAGATGCGTAACGCAGAGAATACTTTGGTGGTACTCACACCCGCGATACCTGCAGACCACAAGGAGTGGGCATGGCTCAGAGAGAGAGGGTTTACTATCGAGAAGCGTTCACAGATGCTCGGCCATCTAAGCACAGGCAAGGTTGTTATGGCTGTTGCAGGAACGCATGGCAAGACTACAACCTCAACACTCGCATCGTGGCTCAACCATGCTGCAGCAGGCGAGGGAAGTGCCTTTCTTGGAGGTATCTCACGCAACTTTAACTCAAACCTTGTTTTGGGTGAGGGCAAACGCCTTGTGGTGGAGGCAGACGAGTATGACCGCTCATTCTTGCGCCTTTATCCCGATGTTGCCATTATCACCGCTACAGATGCCGACCACCTTGACATCTATGGCACACCAGAGGCTATGGTCGAGGCATTCGCCGAGTTTGCTTCACAGATTAAGCCTGGTGGCGTACTGATTGCAAAGCAAGGTGTGGATATTAAGTTCGACACTGCAACACGCAGAATGTACAGATATTCATGTGACGAAGGTGGCGACTTCCATGCAGAGAACATCACTCTCATTGAGGGAGGACACTATCGCTACGATATCGTTCTTCCTGATGGTCGTATTGAGGGTTGCACGCTCGGCATTTTGGGCAAGGTACATATCGAGAATTCGGTGGCTGCAGTTGCTATGCTATGGGCAGCAGCACTCATCGAGGGCAAGAGCATCAACCACGATGCAATACGCAAGGCACTGGCTGAGTTTTCGGGTGTCAAGCGTCGCATGGAGGTATACCTCAACACTCCTGAGCAGGTATATATTGACGACTATGCGCACCATCCTGAGGAGCTACGTGCTACCATTACATCACTACGCGGCATCTTCCCAGGTCGTAAGATTATGGCTATCTTCCAGCCTCATCTCTACACTCGCACCCGCGACTTCGCACCAGAGTTTGCCGAGGTGCTGTCGTTGTGCGACAAGGTGATTATGATACCTATATACCCTGCTCGTGAGCTTCCTATTGATGGTGTTACTTCAGAGCTTATAGGTCGCAGTATCACCGCATCATGGGAGCTTGTAGATCGCTTTGATGTTGCAAACTACCTAAAAGATGTCGATACAGATGTGGTAGTGACATTTGGAGCAGGAAACATCGACGTTATATGTAATGATGTAGCAGAGGTGCTAAAGGCAAAGGTAAACAACAACTAACAGATGCTTAAGAAGATTGGCACATACGTAGGATATGCCCTACTCTGGATACTCATCATCACGGTTGTAGTGTTGGCAGAAAGGCTAACATCGCAGAACCAGCGTGAGAGGTTAGTCGCCGAGACTAATATCGAGATTGAAGGAGGAGGTAGCAACCCTATGATTAATACTGATGCCATATCTCACTGGCTCAAGGAGCATAATGCACACCCTGAGGGTCATACACTCGAAAAGCTCGATATTGCCAACATTGAGAGTGTTGTTGCGAGTCATCATGCTGTAGATCATGCCAATGTTAGTGTCAGCTACGATGGTAAGGTGGATATAGATATCAAGCAACGCGAGCCTATCGCACGTATGCGCATCGCGGGATATGATATGTATATCACTAAGGATGGATACCTCCTACCAGCGCAAAATGTAGCATCGGTACACGTTCCTGTTATTACGGGTGACTATAAACCACTGTTTAACAATAGGTTTATCGGATATGCTAAGGATATTAAGCAAGACACTATTGCGGCTTTTGACAGCAACATACAGCTTCTCGAAGATGAAAAGTTGCCACACTACAAGCGACTTATTGAGAATAATCGCACGTTGCGCATAGTGAGACGCTCAGCTCCCAAGAAGAGCTTCCTTGACTCAGAGGAGGAGTATAAAATATTGAGTAAAGTACACCAGGAGCGTCTAAGTCAGGCAATGGAGCAACATAGCCAAAATGCTCGCGACATAAAGGCTGATATTGCCAAGTTGGAGAGAGAGCAGGAGAGGATGCGACAGATGAAACAAAGCATCGAGGTTCAGTATGATGACTTCGTAGCATTGATGCGCTTTATTGAGCATATCCAAAGCGATAGCTTCTGGAGCGCAGAGGTGGTGCAGATAATAGCTTCGGGCGGTGGCGAGAAGCCCCTTCAAATAGCTATCATACCCCGCTCAGGACATTTTATTGTTGACTTAGGCACTATGGATAATATAAATACCAAGCTAAAAACATTGTATAGGTTCTATACTAAGGGACTTAGTAATGTTGGCTGGGACAAGTACCGAAGCATAAGTCTCAGGTACGAAGGACAAGTGGTATGTAGATAATAGTGCCCACGGATGTATTAAACATCCAACAACGATTTTGACAAATGAATAAAACGGATATAACAATGAAAGGTAAACAAATTGTAGCAATCGACGTAGGCTCAACCAATGTGGTTATAGCTGTAGGCGCAGTAGAGGATGATGGTCGTATCGATATCCTCGGAATAACATCTGAGCCAGTACAGGGTGTTAATGCTGGTCGCGTGGAGAACAGCGAGACCGTAGGACGCGCTGTGCGTGCCGCTAAGGAGCGAATAGAGAAGCAGTTAGGCATAACTATCACCGAGGCATACGCTGGTCTTTCGGGTGATTTCATACGTTGCGTGCAGGTTACTGACCACGTATATGTGCAGGATGACCAGAATAACGGCTGCAATCAGATTACCGAGCGCGATTTGGAGAGCCTTCATCGTCGTATGCAGAGCGTTAAGCTCCCAGATGACAAGGAGGAGATCATCACAAAGGAGCCTCTACGCTACAAAGCCGACAATAAGGAGGTTGCAGAGCCTGTGGGTGCCTATGGACACGTTCTTAGTGGTACATACAACTTTATCCTTGCTGACCACACTATGCGCGAGCGTCTGCTCCACTGTCTGTTGAAGCAGGATATCACCGTTAAGAAGTTTGTGCCTAATGCTCTTGTTGCATATCACGGTGTAGCTACAACCGAAGATATCGAAGAGGGTGCAGTGGTTATCAACCTCGGCGGAGGTATCACCGACGTTACTGTTCTGCTTAACGGCAAGGTTCGCTACATAGCATCTATTCCTATGGGTATGGATAGCATCAATGGCGATATCCGCGCCTATGGCATCCCAAGCAACTATGTTGAGGGTCTTAAGGTAAACTATGGCTCAGCCGTGCATGACCTTACTCAGGATGATAAAATCACATTCCCTCATATCCGTAAGGGTACAACAAAGAGCATCCGCCGTCGCAACCTTGCACGCATCATCGAGGAGCGTCTTAAGGAGATTTGCGAGTGGGTAAAGCGCGAGATTAAGGAGGCAGGTTGCGGTAGTCGCTTCTCGCCTATCGTACTTATCACTGGTGGTGGTGCTGAGATGCCTAATATTGAAAATCTCTTCGCCAGCGAGCTTGGCTACGATGATGTTCGTTCAGTATATCCAGAGTATGGCTTTACTGAGAGCCTCAATGAGCATATCACAACACGTGCATACGCTACCGTAGCCTCACTTCTCCTATACGGAGCAAAGAATGGTAGCTGCGCTGTTGCTGTGCGCCCTGGTAACACTGCAAACGTGCATCAGCCACGCGTAACACCACCGATGAATAACGACGATGTATATGTTCCAAAGCCACGTGTAATAACCACACCTCCTGCCGAGGAGCCTAGACATCAGACTACCGTCGAGGAGCCAAAGCCTGAGCACCACACACATAGTGGCGAGCCAATGGTAGATCCTCAGAAGATTGAGCCTGTAACACCAACCGAGTCAGACAATGATGATCAGATTGTTATCGACCCATACAACAATCAGGCGAATGGCGGAAAACGAAGCTTCGGTCGCTTCCTTGAAAAGTTAGGAGACATCTTTGCGGGCAAGGATGACGAGCGCATCGATGATGAACGAATAATATAATACCACAAATTTAAAGAGCAACATACAATGAGCGATTATACAAATAATACAAACGATACTTCGATAGACGATATCGCATTGGCAGTAAGCGGAGGTGAGCTTTCGGACATTGTCCTCGATAGCACATCGCACATCATGGTTATTGGTGTGGGTGGTGCTGGTGGTAATGCCGTAAACCACATGCAGAAGATGGATATTGTGGGCGTTAACTTCGTGGTATGTAATACCGATGGTAAGGCACTCAATAATAGCATGATCCACAACAAGATTCAGATGGGTCCTGGTTTGGGTGCTGGTAACGTTCCTGCCATAGGACGTAAACTTGCTATCGAGAGCGAGGAGCAGCTACGTAGCCTTCTTGAGACCTCTGCGCCACAGATGCTATTTATCGCAGCTGGTATGGGTGGTGGTACAGGTACTGGTGCATCACCAGTGATTGCTAAGTTGGCACACGACTTGGGCATCCTCACTGTAGCTGTTGTAACAATGCCACTACGTGTCGAGGGTCCTAAGCGTTACAACAATGCTGTTCAGGGTCTTAACGAGCTTAACCAGTGGGTAGACTCACTCCTTGTTATCGACAACGAGCGTGTGAATGAGCTTTATGGCGACCTTCCTCTTAAGGAGGCATTCGGTCGTGCTGACGATGTACTTGGACGCGCAACAAAGGGTATTGCAGAGCTTATCACCGTGGAGCAGGCATTGGTACGTGTCGACTTTGCCGATGTTGAGAAGGTTATGCGACAGAGCGGTCGTGCACACATGTCGGTGGTTAAGGGTGATGGTGAAAATAGAGCTATTGCCGTTGCTGAGGCAGCACTTGCATCATCACTCCTTGATGATAACCACATCACCGGTGCTACAGAGATTCTTATAAGCTTCTCGGTTAAGGATATCAACCTCCTCACACAGAATGACGTAACTCAGGTATTGACTTACATTCAGAAGAATGCAAGCTTCACTGACGAGGATGGTAATATTCACGAGGCTGACATCATCTGGGGTGCAAGCGAGAAGCGCGAACTTGAGGATGATGAGATGGAGCTTGTAGTTGTTGCTACACGCTTTTCCGATGGCAATCAGCTAAAAGTTAAGACCGAGTATGTAAGTCCGCAGACTGAGGAGCCTTTCGAGGTAAAGGAGGAGGTTAAGGTTATTGAGCCAGAGAAGCCTACCGTTCGTCGTGCAACATCTATCGAGACAAAGGAGCCTGTTGTAATCACTCCACAGCAGGATAGATATAAGAATATTGGTGTTCAGAAACGCGAGCCTGCTTATGTACGCCACCGCGCAACATTTGATGACGAGACAGAGCAGCTCCCATCAACACCTTTCCACCCTGTTATTCGTGATACGTCAAACGATGACATGGAGGGTGGCAATGGCTCACTATTTTAAGTAAGCCTACACAACAAAACCGACTCTGAATGGATGCAATAATGATAAAAGAGAGCTTTGATATCCTAAATATCATTGCTCTCGGTGTAATCTCTATAATACTTTTGCTGCTATCGGCAATGGCTTCAGGCTCTGAGGCTGCCTTCTTCTCGCTCACTCGTTTAGATATGGAGCAGTTGCGGGAGACAAATGATGCCAACTCACAACGAGTATTAGACCTGTTGTCAAATCCCGATAGATTGCTCGCGACAATCCTCGTGACAAACAATATGGTTAATATCTGCTTGGTTATCACCGTAACACAACTTGTAGATAACATATTCATATTTAGCGGCGTATGGGAGTTTATATTTAACACTATCATTATCACCTTCTTGCTGTTGCTCTTTGGCGAGATTATGCCTAAGGTCCTCTCACAGACCAATCCTGTAAAGATGACACGCCTACTCGCTGCACCACTAAAGCTACTACGTTGGTTGGTATATCCGTTGGCAATAATCCTTATTCGCACCTCAAGTCGTGTTAGTCGTCTTGCATCGAAGAACTCCGAGATATCGATTGAAGAGCTCGCCGACGCAGTAGACCTTACAGAGACAGGCTCCGAGGAGGAGCAAAAAATGCTTACAGGCATCGTGTCGTTCGGACAGACTGAGGTGGTGGAGATTATGCACTCGCGTGTGGATATTACAGGTCTTGAGTATGAGGCAACATACGACGAGGTGCGCAAGATTATCGTTGAGACTGGCTACTCACGTATACCTGTATATGGCGAGGACCTTGATGATGTTCGCGGTGTGCTCTATGTTAAGGATTTGCTACGCCACATTGGCGAGGATAGTGACTTTGCATGGCAAACACTCCTTCGAAAGCCATACTTCGTTCCTGAGCACATGATGATTGACGACCTTTTGAAGGAGTTTCAAAAGAAGAAGATACACATCGCCATCGTAGTTGACGAATATGGTGCAACACAGGGTCTTGTATCGTTAGAGGATATCCTCGAAGAGGTTGTGGGTGAGATTACGGACGAGAGTGACGACGATGAAGATAAGCTCTACGAGAAGATAGGCGAGAATACCTATATCTTCGATGCTAAGATACATATCGGCGATTTCGTGGAGGCTATAGGCTTCGACGAGGATGCCTTTTCGGATGTTGAGGGACATGCAGAGACCCTCGCAGGCTTGATGATGGAGCTTAAGCGAGACCTGCCACGACGTGGCGACGAGCTACAATCGCACGGCGTGAAGTTCTTTATCGCCACAATGGATGGCCGAAGAGTGGATAAGATCAAAGTTGAGATAGATGGTTAATATCTTCGTAGAGGAAATACCTCCGATATATCTATGCTGTGATGCTCTTATCTCGGCTGAAGATATAGCCTCGGCTATGCGCTTTCAGAACGAGAAGCGTCGCACAGAGCATCTTGCATGGCGACGTATCATAAGACGTGAGCTGGGAGCATCTGTTTCAATATCATATAATGAGGTAGGAGCTCCTATAGTCAATACTCCCGACACATTTATAAGCGTGGCTCATAGCAAGGAGATGGTTGCTGTAGCTATTTCGGATAGAGCTATCGGCATAGATATAGAGTCATCGAAGCGAGACTTCGAACGTGCCAAGAGCCGATATATGGATGAGGAGGAGTTAGCGTTATGCGACAGCACACTATGGGGTGCATACGTATGGACAGCCAAGGAGGCGATGTACAAACTCGGAGGCTTGCGAGGCATAGATCTTCGTGGCGACCTACGAATCGAGCGCTTCGACCCTCAAACATTAACAATGCGAGGCACCATTGCCAGCATCCCGAATAAGGTATTGATAGAGATATCACATAAGGAGGATGACACGGTTGTTGCAGTAGCCTCATACGAATAACAATTATTGCAGAGATAAACAGAATAATGGCATCAGCACATAATAATACAGTATCGTTAGGTACAGACTCTTTAGGCAAGCTATTAGCCCGATACTCTATACCTGCGATTATAGCAATGGCTTCGTCATCGTTGTACCATATCATCGATAGTATATTTATCGGTCATGGTGTTGGTGGCGCAGCAATATCTGGCATGGCGGTAACTCTACCAATTATGAATATCGCCTCAGCATTTGGTGCCATGGTGGGTGTTGGTGCTGCTGCACGTATATCTATACGTCTTGGTGAGGGTAATAAGCGTGCCGCCGAAGATACTCTCGGCAACGCCGTGCTGCTCAACCTTGTGCTTGGTATCTCTATAATGTTGACATTCCTTTTCTTCCTCGACCCTATATTGATATTCTTCTCTGGTGGCGAGGCGAGTGCTGAGACATTGGACTACGCGCGACGCTTTATGCGTATCATCATGTTTGGTAACATTATTACGCACCTCTACCTGGGTCTTAATGAGCAGCTACGAGCATCGGGATATCCCCGCAAGGCGATGTTTATCATGTTGCTATCTATGGCACTATGCACGATTCTCAACCCGCTGTTTATCTTTGGCTTCGGCTGGGGCATTGAGGGCTCGGCAATAGCAACAGTGATAGCTCAGACTATAGCACTATCTGTGCAGATACATCACTATACCTCAAAGAGTAGCTTCCTACGTTTCCACCGCCGCAGTCTACGCTTTAAGAGACCTATCGTAACAGCTATTATATCTATAGGTATGGCTCCATTCCTATTGAATGTTTGCGCCTCGCTTGTTACACGATTTATGAATACCGCACTGCTAAAGTATGGCGGTACAGGAGAGATGGATATTATATCTGCTGCGACATTTGACGGTAATGTAGGAGATATCTATGTTGGTGCATACGGCATTATGAACCGTGTGATACTACTATTTATAATGGTCGCAAATGGCTTTAATCAAGGTATGCAGCCGATTGTTGGATATAACTATGGTGCGAAGCAGTATGGTCGTGTTATCAAGGTACTCAAATATACGATTATCTGTGCCTCATGTGTTACGACGTTTGCCTTCCTCGTGGGACTACTATTCCCACATCAGGTTGCTGCGGCGTTTGTAGATAGCTCGAATGGCGTGGCGGATATGGCAATGGTAGATGTTGTGGCACAGGGACTCGGCGTTGCGATGATGGTATTCCCTCTGGTAGGCTTCCAGATTGTTGTAGGAGGTTTCTTCCAGTATATTGGTCGCGCACCTCTTGCGATGTTCATGTCTACAACACGCCAATTGCTCTTCTTGTTGCCATTGTTGCTAACCCTCACACCACGCTATGGAGCAATGGGAGCTTGGATGTCGATGCCTATTGCTGATGCAGCATCGGTGCTTGTGGCTACAACACTTATAATACTACAAGTCCGCAAGTTGAGACGTATGGAACATGATATGCACTTCTCTAAGTAGGAGAGAAGTTGTCTAACAAGGTTATACAACTTCAAACAAATATGGGATTGCCTAACAAGTTGTCAGGCAATCCCATATTATATATAATCCATTACCGATAATTAGAACCTATCAGCATTATTACCATACCACAAATCCGACGCATCATCAGCGCGACGCTTATCCTCATCAGTAAGCGACTGCAGCCACTCCATCATCTCGTTACGAGTTGCCTCACCTACACTCTTATCCTCCAAGGTGCTCTCATAGGCATAGCGAGATAGGTAGTAGTCTACACGCTCCTCAACCTCCATAGCCTCGACATCGACACCCTCGAATCTTGTCATAACATCAATATCAATAGCTTCAGGTGCTGCCACCTCCGAAGGCTCTGTGCCCTCGTTTGAGTCATTTTTAGTAGCCAACCAACCACACGATACAGTAAGTGTAGCGAGGGTTATAAGTGTAAATACGCGCTTCATAATTTAGTGTTTGTGTTAGGGGGTGTTAACATTAATTAGATAACACAACAATCTCATTAAAAAACAAGATTATCGCAAATATATGAATTATTTGTCGTTAAAACAAATTTTGGCGCATCCAATAACCAAAACAGCTAAGTATATTGGCTAATATATTTACTCTAAAAACGAAAGTGGTTGTCTCGAATTGAGACAACCACTTTTGCTTGAAGTTGTATAACAAGAGTTAGTTTTAGGCGCACGAAGCACGAAAAAGCGGAGTTTACTGGTCGTAAATGAGCATTTTGAGTGCAAGTGCAACGCCAAAATAACCTTGTTAGACGGCTTCTGACTACTCCTCGTCGGTGTCAGTATAAGCCTTAAGAAGCTTATCCTGAACATCTGCAGGAACCTGCTCGTATGATGCAAACTGCATTGTGTATGTTGCAGCACCTGATGTGAGTGATGACAACGATGTAGAGTAACGATACAACTCTGCAAGAGGCACACGTGCATTGAGACGATCGAAGCCCTTATCTGACTCCATACCCATAATCATAGCACGGCGGTTCTGCAAGTCGCTCATTACAGCACCCATATACTCGCTTGGTGTCAATACCTCAACGTTGTAGATAGGCTCCATAATCTTTGGACCAGCGTTGCGGAATGCCTCCTTGAAGGCGTTACGACCAGCAAGCTTAAATGAAAGCTCGTTTGAATCTACTGGGTGCATCTTACCGTAGTAGATAACAACGCGGATATCGCGAGCGTAAGAACCTGTCAATGGGCCCTCATCCATCTTCTCCATGATACCCTTCAAGATAGCAGGCATGAAGCGTGCGTCGATAGCACCACCAACGATAGAGTTGTAATACTGAAGCTTACCACCCCATGGCAAGTCGTACTCCTCCTTACCCTTAACGCTCACTGCGATCTCCTGACCGTTAACCTTGTACTTAGTAGGCTCTGGCATATCCTCGTAGTAAGGCTCGATAACCATGTGAACCTCACCAAACTGACCAGAACCACCAGACTGCTTCTTATGACGGTAGTCTGCCTGAGCAACCTTAGTGATAGTCTCACGATATGGAATCTTAGGAGCGAAGTACTCGATCTCCATCTTATTCTCAGCAGATAGACGCTGCTTGAGGATATTGAGGTGATGCTCACCCTGACCCTGGATAATAGTCTGCTTAAGCTCCTTAGAGTACTCTACAAGGATTGTAGGATCCTCATACTTAGCGTCGTTCAAAAGCTTACCGAGCTTCTCCTCATCGCTCTGCTCCTTAGCCTTAACAGCTGCGCGGTAGCGTGGCTCAGGGAATACGATAGGCTCAATAGCAACAGGAGTAGCAGGAGCTGCGAGAGTATCGTTTGTGCGAGTACCCTTAAGCTTAACTGTACAACCGATATCACCTGCAGAAAGCTCAGTAACCTTAATACGGTTCTTACCAGCTACAGCGAAGAGCTGAGAGAGCTTCTCCTTGTTACCTGTACGAGAGTTTACAAGCTCCATACCCTCAGTTACCTTACCACGTACTACGCGGAAGTATGTAATCTCACCGATATGCTGCTCAATCTGGCTCTTGAATACGAATACTACAGCTGCCTCATCCTCATTTGCCATAAGCTCCTCACCCTCAGTTGAGAGGAATGCAGGCGCCTTCAATGGACCAGGACCAACGTTGATGATGAACTCCATAAGACGCTTAGTACCGATGTCGCGCTTACCTGAAGAACAGAAGATAGGCATAATATCACGCTTCGATACGCCGAGCTTCAAACCTGCACGGATATCATCCTGTGTAAGAGAGCCCTTCTCGAAGTAAAGTTCCATAAGAGCATCATCATATACTGCAGCAGCCTCAGCAAGCTCCTGGTTAAGAGCCTGAGCACGCTCCATCTCCTCAGCAGGGATGTCATACTCCTCACGTGTACCATTCTCATCCACGAACTTATAAAGCTTCATCATAAGTACGTCGATGAAAGAGTTGAAGCCAGCACCCTGGTTTACAGGATACTGCACGATAACAGGCTTTACAGATGAGTTAGCGCGGATACCCTCAACAGTAGCATCGTAGTTAGCCTTGTCGCCATCGAGCTGGTTAACAACACCGATGAGTGGCTTGTTGAGAATACGTGCATAGCGTGACTGAAGCTCAGAGCCTACCTCCCAACCATTCTGTGCGTTGAGAACCATCACACCTACGTCACCTACCTTAAATGCAGAGAACAATGAACCGCAGAAATCATCTGAACCTGGGCAGTCGATGATGTTAAGCTTGCGACCCATAAACTCTGTGAAGAGGGTTGTTGAATATATAGAACGCTTATATTCGTGCTCGATATCGGTGTTATCCGAAATAGTGTTGTTATTCTCGATACTACCCCTGCGGTCAATCACTTTACCCTCGAAAGCCATTGCTTCGGCAAGGGTAGTTTTACCGGCGCCAGGCGCACCAATAAGAACGATGTTCTTAATCTCTTTAGCTGAATAGTTTTTCATAGTATTTTAGGTTTTTTAGGTTTTGTTTTACACTTCGGAACTCACAAATAGTGGCATGTTTTAACACAAATATTTGCTTAAGTCCCTTTGCGGATTATAAAGTTAAAGACTTTTTTTCGAACTGCAAAATAAAAAACGAATATTTTTTAAAAATAGGTTATTTTACTCCATTTATAACATAAAATCTTTATTATATATATTAAGGTATAGCGCGCGTATAACTATGGAATATATATGCACTGAAATAGCTGCAAACAAAAACGTAATACTACCCTCCGATATTGGATTGTTATAGAAAATTTTCTATCTTTGGCATCATTAGATGCTCCTACTATAGGCATGTCACCTCAAAAACTACCCTCATAAGTGAGGAAATCTAAATACTATTTTCTATCTTTGTTTAACGAAAACCCTCAACAAATGTTCAACATCTTAGCAATACATGAAAGGCATGGTATGCGACTGATTGCATGCTATAGACCCTTTGCCTTTATTTTGCTATTCATGCTTTGTTGCACATCACTCTCTGTGGCACAGGAGGTGGATTACGACTATAAAAAATACAAATTCTACGCCGAAGATGAGGAGGATGAGATACTAAGCCTTGCCATTGCTGACACAATAACACAGCCTGCGATTAACACAGAGGCTTTTACCATCTACGATAACAACATTCGTTATGCACTTTACAACGCAGGATACAAGCCTCGTGGCGCAAATAGCAGCGAGGAGAGCTACACACTCGGAGGCATAACACTGCTACGAAGCACCGCACAACGGCTTCTATCGCTGGGCATAGCTCGCAACACTGAGCAGGGCACACATGGTGCAATACACTCAGGCACAACGCTATCAACAACCGAGCTCCTCGTAGGCAGAGAACGCAACTACCGCCGCGAAGGACATACCATTAAGGGAGAGCTTTCGGGTCGCAACTATCTTGGTGGCGTAACTTATCGCACATCGTGGCTACCTACGCGCAACGGAGTACGTCTTGATGGCGAGTGGTCTATAACACACAACACTCGCATCCGCGCAGGAGAGGATATGTATGTCGAAGGCGTCTACACCAATGCCCTCGATTGCGGTGTAGAGGCATCATACTACAATCGACGACACAGCATATCGCTTGCCGCGATACTATCCTACAATCAGCGTGGATTGAGACAAGCATCTACCGAGGAGGCATTCTCGCTAACCAAAAATCCGCTATATAATCCATCCTGGGGTATGCAATCTGGTAAGGTGCGTAACTCACGCGAGTTGAACAACTTACACCCAGAAGTTATAGCCGTATGGGACTATCGTCTTACTGCCGCAACAACGCTATACATCGCAGCCGACATATCGTATCAGTTGCAAGGCATAACATCGCTCGCATGGTTTAATACTATCACCCCAATGCCCGACAACTACCGCTATATGCCGTCATACCATTCGCTTGACGCGCAGCTTCTACCTACAACCGAGGCATGGGAGAACAACGACCTCAAATATACGCAAGTGGATTGGGATGGGCTATATCATACCAACCTGCTACAACAAGATGGACACTCTCGTTATGCTGTGGCAGAACGAATGGAAAGCACCATACATTCAACAGTGGGCGCGCACATCGAAAGCCGTATCGCCAACATACAACTCATTGGAGGTATAACCCTCAGCTATGATGGCTCACATAACTTCAAGGTTATGGATGACCTTCTTGGAGGTAGCCATATCATCGACCGTGATTATTATCTAATCAACGATGCCACATTTGCTAACAGGCTACAAAACAATCTCTTATCTCCTGATAGGCGAATTGAAGAGGGCGACAGATATGGATATGATTACCGCCTAAACACCATTAATGCCACAGCCTATGGATATGCAAACTGGGACTACAATTCAGGAAATATGGGCGTTGCACTATCGCTATCCACTGAGCGCACTCACCGACGTGGATACTACGAAAAAGAGCTATTTCCAGGGGATGGCTCGTATGGTCGCTCTGCGCCTATTAAGATGCTACCCTACTATTTTGCAACGCGCTGGGCACACTACATAAACAACCACCGCATAGGTGCAGCGATCATGATACGCGGAACAAGCCCACAGAGCGACAACATGTTCCTGCAAAGCGAATATAACAACCGTATAGTCAAAGACTTATCTCTCACAACAACAATCGCAGGAGAGGCGTGTTATAGCTATATTGTTTCTAATAAGCTAACCCTTGCCGCCACGCTGTTTGCAACCTACTCGCTAAATAACTGCGATGTTCTGCACTACTATGACGACCTTGCAGGTGAGTATACCGATTGCGTTATTAGAGACATCGACACCTTTACTGGTGGCATCGAAGCAAAGGCAAATGTTGAGTGGTCACGATACTTCGATTCATCGTTCATGCTATCTGCCTTCACAAGCCGATATACCGATAACGCAACAGTAGAGCTATATGCCGACACAAATAATGCTCATATAGCCACATCATCCTCACATATAGCAGGTTACAAAACAGGAGCCCCTCAGCTTGCAGCATACGGAGACGTAGGATTTCGCCACGCTGGCTGGAGCCTACGCGCTGCGGTGCATTATTGCGGCATGAGGTATATATCACCCTCGTTTGTACGTCGCAGCGAGCGCGTGCTCAGTCGAGCATCATCTGCCGAGCACCGCAACATGCTAATGTCTCAACAACGCTTAGATGACAACCTGGGAATAGACTTTTCGCTATCTAAATGGTTCAACTTTGATAAGCTGTCATTAGGCATCCAATTTACGACACGTAATCTATTGGGCAACAGCAACATATTAAGTGGTTATGAGCAGAATAGAGTGCGCCGTATAACCATCCAAAATCGAACACACTTAGAGCCATTCGACAATCGCGTAACGTATGGCTATCCGCGACAGTTTTACCTTAGCATAACACTTCGCATTTAGGTCATAACACGCTGAAAGAAGAATCTTTTAGAAATGCACTTTTATCTTATCCATTTTTTTTGTATCTTTACCCCGATTTGTATATAAAGTAATTAATGAGAACTAAAGATAATGAGTTGTTGTAATAAGAAACATAATCCAGAGATGGGACGAGGATGCGTGTTCTGCGATTGTGGCGACGAGATTGAAGCCATAGCAGCAGAGGGTTGCTACAAACTCCATGAGACCAACTGGCTTGAGGAGTACCCCGTAAATATTCCTTCCGACATCTTTGAGGTACGATTTAAGAATACACGTCGCTCCTACTACCAAAATGTCAACAACCTCGACCTTAAGCGAGGTGACATTGTTGCTGTAGAGGCTCAGCCAGGTCACGATATCGGTATCGTATCACTAACTGGTGATATGGTTGCTAAGCAGATGCGTCGCGTGGGCTTCAACCCACATAATGGCGAATTCAAGAAGATATATCGCAAGGCTCGCCCATACGATATTGAGCGTTGGCAGGAGGCTATAGCCCTTGAGCATGAGACGATGATTGCATCACGACAGATTGCTGCCGACATGGGTCTCAATATGAAGATTGGCGATGTTGAGTATCAGGGCGACAAGCTAAAGGCGATATTCTACTATATTGCCGACGAGCGCGTCGACTTCCGCGAGCTTATCAAGGTATTTGCAGAGCGTTTCCATATCCGCATCGAGATGAAGCAGATTGGTGCACGTCAGGAGGCAGGACGTATCGGAGGTATTGGTGCATGTGGTAGAGAGCTATGTTGTGCATCGTGGATGTCAAGCTTCTCAAGTGTTACGACAAATGCTGCACGCATGCAGGAGATATCACTCAATCCACAAAAGCTCGCAGGACAATGCTCAAAGTTGAAGTGCTGTTTGATGTATGAGTACGATGTATATGCTGATGCTCGACGCACGATACCTCGTCTACGCGAGCCACTACAGACTATGGATGGCGAATATCATCTTATCAAGATAGATCCATTGGCAGGCACAATGTCTTTCTCAACAAGCAAGAATACCATTGCCAACCTCACAACGATATCTATCGAGCGTGTTAAGACTATTTTAGCAATCAATCGCGCGGGCGAGAAGGCTGAGACACTCATCGGCTCAGACACAGAAGAGGTTATTAAGGAGCCTACATATCGCAGCGAGGAGGATAGCATCACACGCTTTGATGGTAAGAGCAAGCGCAACAAGAAGAACAAGCGAAATAAGGGCGAGAGAGATGCGAAAGCAGAGGCTAAGGAGAGCTCTCCAGAAATCGAAAATCAGCCTCAAGAGGAGGCCCCTAAGGAGGCTTCTACACAGGAGGGCATGGAGCATACTGAGAAGCGTCGTGAACCACGTCGTAATCGTCATCGCAAGCCTGAGCATCGTGGCGACAGAGAGCACCGCGAGCCTAAGAGCGCGCCAGAGGAGCATAACGGTGAGCAGAGCAATGTAAACGCTGCTGAACGTAGCGAGGAGCAACCACGTGAGCGCAACGAGAGAGGTGGACGCAACGATCGCCGCGGACGCCATAACCATCGCCGTGGACCTCGCAGAGAGAATCAACAACATGGTGGCAATGAGGAGTAATTCCTAATGCTACCAACATGAATATGAGGAACAAATGAGCAAGATTGTCTCAATAGTCATAACTATTCTATCGGCACTTGTTGTGGCGTGCGGTACGCCACAACATAGTGTTGATATGCGCGATATAACAAACGATATCTGGAATAGCACTGGCGAGTTCTACTACGACAATGTTGATAGTCTCTCGAAGCGCGACATAGCCATTGCAGTACGCTATGGCAACGGTTATGTTGCAGATTCGGTGGCTATGGATATTCTATGTGTATCGCCTGATTCGTTGGTTGTAATAGAGCCATTCACACTTCATATCCCCCACGTTGGAGATTTACGCCCAAGTGAGCAGACCTTTACATATCGCCGTAATGCTGTTCTATCGACCAAAGGGCGATACATCTTCCGCCTAACTCCTCACCAGGCAGTTGAGGGCATAAGCTCGGTAGGTATTGTGATAAGCGATTCAAAATAAACACTCGAATAGGATAACCCATTTTAACTTAGATATATACCCTACAATATGGGAAAAGATAAACTACGAAAATTTGCAGAGAACCTAACATTTAAGTGTATGGTTCAGCCAGAGTTTGATGATATCTTCCATAAGGATCATCCTCTCAAAGGACGCTGGCATGAGGATTTCTTCCATAACAACAATCCTATTGTCTTGGAGTTGGGTTGTGGTAAAGGAGAGTATACTATTGCACTTGCAGAGCGCGACCCAAACAAGAACTATATCGGTATCGACATAAAGGGTGCTCGTATGTGGCGTGGTGCTAAGACAGCTACGGAGCGCGGCATGGAGAATGTAGGTTTTGTGCGTACACGTATTGAATTTATCCTATCGTTTTTTGCTCCTGGCGAGGTATCGGAGATATGGATTACCTTCCCCGACCCACAGCTTAAGAGCCGCCGTGCAAAGAAACGTCTTACATCACCTTTGTTCTTGGCTAACTACAAGCGTTTTCTCACCGATGATGGCGTAATCAACCTTAAGACCGACTCGAAGCACCTATACAACTATACCGCTGCGGTTATTGAGCGTTTAGGTCTTGATGCAGAGGTGCAGAACGATGATATCTACGGTTCGGGATATGCTGACGAGGTGTTGTCAGTGAAGACAGCCTACGAGACTCGTTTCGTAGCAATGGGACTCCCTATCACCTACACACGTTTCCGCCTCGGAGATTGCACCGAGTTTGAATATTTTGACTGGGAGGGCGATGACATCTTAGAGAAAGATGCCGAAGAGAACAGAACTAAGGCTTTCTAATTGAGAATATTATGGGAAAGAGAAGAAAAGATTTACCCTTCATCGAGGGACTACATATTACCACTCTCGCTGCCGAGGGTAAGGCGATGGGAAAGGTTGACAATCAGGTAGTCTTTGTGCCTATGACCGTACCTGGCGATATTGTAGATGTGCAGATTCGCAAGCACCACCGTAGATTTATGGAGGGTGTCGTTGTGAACTACGTTGAGAAGTCGCCACTACGTGTTGACCACTTCTGTGAGCACTTTGGCATCTGCGGAGGTTGCAAGTGGCAAAATCTCCCATACGAGGAGCAGTTGAAGCAGAAGACCAAGCAGGTGGAGGACCAGTTGGTACGCATTGGTCATCTCGACATCCCTGAGGTGCGTCCATGTCTCGGCTCTGCCAAGACACGCGAATACCGCAATAAGTTGGAGTTTACGTTTGCAGATAAGCGTTGGCTCACCTACGAGGAGATAGCTTCGGGAGCAGACATCGAGGCACAGCCAGCGGTAGGATTCCATATCCCTGGATGCTTTGACAAAGTGTTAGACATCAACAAGTGTCACTTGCAGATTGACCTCTCTAATCGCATAAGATTAGCCACAAAGCAGTTCTGCATCGATAATGGCTACTCGTTCCACAACGCTCGCGCACACGAGGGATTAATGCGTACGATGGTCATTCGCACAGCATCAACAGGCGAGGTGATGGTTATCGTGGTGTTCAACGAGGATGACAAGGAGCGTATCAATGCACTAATGTCTTACCTACAGAAGGAGTTCCCAGAGATTACATCACTCATCTACATGGTCAACGACAAGTGGAACGACTCTCTTGGCGATAGAGAGCCTATATGCTTTGCAGGCAAAGACCACATCATCGAGGAGATGGAGGGTCTCAAGTTTAAGGTTGGTCCTAAGTCGTTCTACCAAACAAACTCTGAGCAGGCGTATGAGCTATATAAGGTAACACGCGAGTTTGCCGATCTCAAGGAGGATGATACACTCTACGACCTTTACACAGGTACTGGTACTATCGCAAACTTCTGCGCACGCCGCGCTAAGAAGGTGGTAGGTGTAGAGTATGTGCCAGAGGCTATTGAGGATGCAAAGATCAACTCTATGATTAACGGCATCGACAATACCGTATTCTATGCAGGAGATATGAAGGATGTTATCAGCGATGAGTTTATCCACCGTAATGGTCGCCCTGATGTTATTATCCTCGACCCTCCACGTGCAGGTGTAGACGAGCGTGTATTGGAGGTTATCAAGCGTGCAGCACCTGAGCGCATGGTATATGTTAGCTGTAACCCATCGACACAGGCACGTGACCTCGCTATATTGAACGATATGTATGAGATTCTCGCTGTTCAGCCAGTGGATATGTTCCCACATACACACCATGTTGAGAATGTCGTGAAGCTACGCAAGAGATAAAGAAGTTGCCTAACAAGGCTGCTTTGTCGTTACGCTCGCTCTCAAAATGCTCATTTACGCTTAGTAAACTCCGCTTTTTCGAGTTTCGCAAGCCTAAAATCAGCTCTTGTTATACAACTTCTAAAAGAAAAGATGGTGTCCGCAAAATTTGCAGACACCATCTTTATCATTTACTTATAGCAAAGATTAAAATGCCTTGCAGATAGCCAAGAAGTCCTCAGCCTTCAACGCAGCACCACCAATCAAACCACCATCAACATTCTCCTTAGAGAAGATCTCGCCAGCGTTCGAAGGCTTGCAAGAGCCACCATA
>JAGBUS010000056.1 GCA_017630735.1 Alistipes sp.
AAGCGTATCCCTTACTTGCTCATCGTAGGTGAGAAGGAGGCTGAGGATGGCTTGGTATCAGTACGTGCTCAGGGTGATGGCGATAAGGGTCAGATGACTATCGCAGAGTTCGCAGAGTTCATGAAGGGTCTTGTAGCAGCAGAGATTGAAGCAAATAAATAATAAGTCTAACTAACAATTAACTAATTTGGCAGGACAAATTCCATTCCGCCCACGCCCACAGGCGCAGGGGAATAACCAGCAACAAAACAATCAGCAGCAGCGCGACCAGCGTGGTCGTCGCCCACAGCAGGAGAATCCAAATCGAATCAACGACGAGATTACAGCACCAACAGTGCGTGTCGTAGGTGAGAATGTAGAGCCTAACTTGGTATTGCCTATTAAGGAGGCACTCCGCTTGGCTGATGAGATGGAGCTCGACCTTATTGAGATTTCGCCTAAGGCAGAGCCTCCAGTGTGCCGTATTGCCGATTACCAGAAGTTCCTCTATCAGCAGAAGAAAAAGGCTAAGGAGATTAAGGCTAAGCAGGTGAAGGTTGTTGTCAAGGAGATTCGTTTTGGTCCACAGACCGATGATCATGACTATAACTTCAAACTTAAGCACGCTGAGAACTTTATTAAGGAGGGTGCTAAGGTTAAGGCGTATGTTTTCTTCCGTGGTCGCTCAATTGTTTTCAAGGAGCAGGGAGAGATACTTCTTCTTCGTTTTGCTAACGATCTTGAGGAGATCGCTCGTGTAGAGATGATGCCTAAGCTCGATGGTAAGAAGATGAATATGATTCTTGCGCCTAAGTCCAAGAAGTAATTAATTTCTTGTGATAAGGGGGCGATTGCTTCCTCTAACAAAAGAAAATGAGAAAGGGCAGTACGATTTAGTACAGCCCTTCCTCATTTTTTTTGCCGAGCGTTGCACTCACCCCCTTCTGACAAGAAATTGGTTGCATTTGGGGAGGTCGTGTTAATAGTTTATAATGAGATTAGGGAAATTAGGGAACTTAGAGAGTAAGCCTTAACCTCCTTAACCTCTCTAAATTCCCTAATCTCCCTATCAATCCCTATTCGCCTTTTTAAGGCGAAATGATTACTAAATACTAACTATCCAATTACTAATTTCTTGATCGCATCAGCGCACAACTCTGGCTCTTCCAAGAAGCCCATGTGTCCTGAGTGTTCGAGCCAAATAATCTCCGCGTTAGGGTCTGCGGCAATCATCTCGTCGGCTACATCCTGTGGAATATAGTGGTCGTGACGACCAAAGATAAACATATGAGGTATGCCACTATCGCGCAACTGCTCACCGCGGCTCTTACGCTCAATCATGCCACCTAAGATTGCAATAACACCCTCATCCTCAGTAATAAGTATCAGCTCGCTAAGATCCTCGATATAATCCTTAAGACGCTTAACATTCTCTGGTGCGAAGCCTTGATGTGGCACAAGACGTGCGAGAGTATTTTTCTTGCCTGCCTTGATAAGCTCTATTTCACGGCGACGGCGGTCGCACTTCTCCTGACTATCAGCCGAGGTGGTAGAGCTAAGAAGAATAATGCTATCGAGATGCGATGCATACTTATCTAACATAGCAAGTGACACATATCCACCCATAGAGTGTCCCACAACACTATACCTGTCTATGCCCATAGCCTCCATCGTGAGTCCCACGCAGTCAGCGAGATACTCCATAGTGTGTGTCTCGGAAGAGACCATTGACACGCCATGTCCTGGAAGATCGAGAACCACGACACGAAGGTCGCCTTTTAGGAGGTCAATAAACTCATCCCATACGAGCATCGACTCTAAGTAGCCGTGAAGAAGAACAACGCACTTCTCGCCGTGCTCACTATCGGCAACGTGCATAGGCGTGGTGCCTGCCATAATAAATTTCTCGGTCATAGCTTGGTTGTGTTATTGTTAATATGCTATTACAATATTACAAAAAATATAGCATAAATGCAATAGACGAAGATAAAAAGTGTGGAATGTGAGTTATAATTTTGTTATGGTCGAAAAAAATTGTAACTTTGAACGTTATATATATGTAACAATAGATTTTAGATGTGTAACGAGGTATGGCGCGTTTTGAATTTATAAAATGTCACGGCTCAGGCAACGACTTTATTCTTATAGATGTAACAAAGGATGAGGCATTGATGTCGGTAGATTGGTCAGCATTTGCTCGTGTAGCATGCAACAGAGAGCATGGTATTGGCAGTGATGGACTATTGCTGGTAGTGTGTCATGAGGATGGTGTGTATGGTATGGATATGCTAAATCCTGATGGTACGCATGCTGAGATGTGTGGCAATGGCATACGTTGTGTTGCTCGTTATGCTATGGAACGAGGATATATAGCCCGCAAGGATATATTGAGGTCTGGCGGTAAGGAGTATAATGTTGAGGAGGCAGCAGAGTTAGCCGAGGGAATATCTGCCTATGCGGTGGATATCAAGGTAAGTCCTTGGAGTCGAGATTTTGCCTTTTTTAATGAGGGTGAAAGGTGGCTCGGAAAGGAGATTGAGCCATTGTCGCCAAAGTTCCCATTTACGGCACTAAGCCTTGGTAATCCGCATATTGTGGCATTGGTAGAGAGCATATCGCTTGATGAGCTGATGATGTTAGGCGAGAGGGTTAAGACTCTTTCGAATGTTGTTCCTAATGGTGTAAATGTATCGTTATACGAGCGTCGTTCGTCGCGTAGCATCTTTGTTGCAACGTATGAGCGTGGCGCAGGCATAACATTGTCGTGTGGCACGGCGATGACAGCTTCGGCAACGGCAGCAGCACTCCTCGGATATGTTGACATGGGTGAGCGCATTGAGGTGCGTAATCGTGGTGGTAAGGTCTATTGTACAACAACAGTGGGGGAGAGTATCGTAACACGTTTGGAGGGTAATGCTACGTTTGAGTGGCGCGGTGATGCGACGTTTGAGGGTAGTGAGTTTGCATATAAGCGTGTCGAGGAGCTTGGTGAAGCGGAGCGATGGAGTGAGTTTGTTTTATCGTTAAATAGAGAGTAGTTAGATGTTGAGGGTACTGAAATATATGATAGTTGCATGCGTGGTAATTGTTATCACCGCGTGTAATGTCACACGTTCATTGCCCCAGGGAGAGTATTTGCTTTACGATGTACGTGTTGAGGCAGATAAGTCGACACCTCGCGATGAGCGTATAACGCTTGATAAGGATGGTCTTGAGACGTATGTGCGTCAGTCGCCTAACAAACGTCTATTAGGAATGGACTTCTATGTTTGGGTGTATGAGAAGGCAAACCCACTAAAGACAAACTGGTGGAATAATATCAAGCGTAAAGTGGGCGAAGAGCCAGTGATATTGGATAGTGCGCTTACGCAGAAGTCTGTTGATAACCTCCAGACATATCTCCATACACGTGGCTATTTCTCATCACATGTAGAGTGTGTTATCGATACAACGCGTCATAAGCGTCGTGCCGATGTGATATATAAGATTACACAGGGTGAGCCAACGCGTATTGATGAGTTGAGCTACGATTTTAAGGATAAATCGGTTAGGAATATCATCCTTGCCGATAGTGCAGAGACATTGCTTCGCCGCGGTACAATACTCGATATCACTCGCCTTGATGACGAGCGCAATCGTATAGCATCGGCTCTTAACAATTGCGGCTATTTCGATTTTACGGTAAATAATATCAGCTATGAGGTTGATACAATAGGCTTAGGTGTTGATGCAAAGGTGAAGATGATTGTGCATCCTACGCTTGTGAGATATAATGAGCTCGGTGAGCAGGTGTTGGAGGATAACTCAGTGTATCGCCTTCGTAATATAAATATCTATCCTACGTATGACCCTATGTTGCGCTCAACGATGGGTTTCAAGTCTGATGCTCAGATAGATACAATATACTACTATGGTCTGACCATTATAAGTGATCGCAATGCTACGCCTAAGCTACGAAATGCAGTGTTGCGACGTACCATCTCGCTTTATCCGAACTATATCTACAACGCAAAGCAGATAACCCATACGAATAAGGAGCTTATGTCGTTGGGCTTCTTCCGTAACTCAAAGATTAACTTTGAGCGTGTGCCTAACGAGAAGTCATACGTTTCCTACGTGGGAAAGCAGGGTAATGAGGATGTATTAGTCAATACATCAGAGCAATATCTCGATTGTAATATCTTTGCGGCACCTGCTCTTAAGCAGAGCCTAAAGGCTGAGGTTGAGGCATCGTCGACATCTACGTTCTTGGGACTTAGTGCCACATTGGGATACTCAAACACTAATATATTCCGTGGTGCTGAAGCTTTTGATATTGCGGCACGTTTTGGTTTCGAGTTTATGTATGCTCGCGATGTCACGAAGCGTAGTGCTCAGGAGCTTAGTTTTACAGCGGGACTCTCCTTCCCGCGCTTCTTGTTGCCATTCAATACCTCGCCAGGTATGCAGATAGCGCAGCCACGAACGCGCCTTGAGCTTGCTTTCGACTATCAGAATAGACCGTACTATCGTCGAAATATCTTTACTACACGTTGGGCATATAGTTGGCAGCAGGGTGGTCGTTCATCATTTGTTGTGCGTCCAGTGGATGTTAACTGGATTAATGTAAAGAGTGTTGATGAGGCATTCTTGGCAGATATTGATAATCGTTATCTTCGAACATCCTTCGAGTCGCAGCTTACAGCAGGACTCTCAGCTTCGTGGATTTATAATACTCAGCGAGCTAATCTCACTCAGAATGCAACATTAGTAAGAGCTAACCTTGAGACGGCAGGTAACCTCATACATGGTCTTGAGACATTATTCTCTCAGCCTGCTGAGGGTCAGCACTATTATGAGATTCTTGGTGTACGCTATTCGCAGTATGTGCGAGCAGAGATTAACGCAAGTCATAAAATCGACCTTGGACATTCGATGGCTCTTGCAGGACGTATATTTGGAGGTGTGGGCGTTACGTATGGTAACTCTGCTGGTCGCTCAATACCTTTCGATAGAATGTTCTATTGTGGAGGTGCAAACTCGATGCGAGGATGGGTACCACGTACCTTAGGTCCAGGTAATAAGCCTGAGATTAAAGACTCTACATATCCCGCGCAGGTGGGTGATGTGCGTCTTGAGGCAAATATGGAGTTCCGTTTCCCTATATGGTGGATATTCAAGGGCGCAGTATTTCTTGATGCAGGTAATGTGTGGTATTTGCGTGATACGGAGGATAGCAACCCAGAGGAGGTATTCCACTTTAATAGCTTCTATAAGCAGTTAGGTTTTAATACTGGTGTTGGATTGCGTATCGATGCAACATTTGTTATTCTTCGTTTCGACTTAGGTCTTCAGCTTCATAATCCAGGACGTCCTGAGAGTGAACGTTGGATACATAACTTGAAGTGGAATAATATGGCACTAAACTTTGGTGTGGGTTATCCATTCTAATGTTTAATACCTTGTGGTTATTAAGTCTGCGAGCATCCTGCTGTGTAGTATAAATTAAGTATAACTAAATATACACCTATTATTTCGCCATTCACGATTAAGTGGGTGGCGTTTTTTGTATTCTTCCAGAGCAATGTCCCTGAGAGTGTTGTTCGTTTCGAAAAAAACTCTTATTTTTGTAATGTCGGAGAAGTACTCTTCGGCAGACATATTTTACGAAAGTGTTTTCGCAGTCTTAATCTGAAAATGTGGAAGTTTTCTCGACAACAAGACGACGAACAGCACTCATTTCTTGTATAGCTATGTGGCTATGCACAATATGTGCATCTACCCCATACTATCCAAGTGTGGGGCATTGTATCGTTTATTGTTGTCATAGGTCTTTCCACAACCTTCAGATTAATAAACGGGAATCGACTCCACACTTTTCTTTTTTTATTTACCACCATATTGGAGTCTATGGTTTTGAGCGATTATTAACTCAAAACAGATATACTATGGACACAAAATTCTATTTACCATACCTCGCACCCGATGTCGAGGTGGTAGCTATTGCCGTAGAGCATGGCTTCGCCAACTCTATTGAGGATCCTATTGAGAATCCAGAGCAGGAGTGGTAACAATCGAAAAACTTTATACACTATGAAAA
>JAGBUS010000057.1 GCA_017630735.1 Alistipes sp.
AAAACTATAAGCCGTATAGTCTCCAGACTTCTCCTCCATTCTCAACAAGTTTAGAGACATGTCTGCCTTATCAAATACTATAATGATATGTGATATTTTTGATGCAGCTTTTCCTCGTTGTGGGGTAAGTGTTATAGTCCATTCAGTAGCTGATTGTTCATAACTAACATCAAAGCCATTACTCATTTTATCAAAATCTCCGACAACACACGCTGTTAGAATTGAATGAAGATTTTTTAACATTGGGTTAGCTGTCACCTTTGTAGTGGCAACATTACCTGCTGTTTTCATCTCAAACCACTCACTATTCATCTTTATGTAATCACCATCATTGAACCCTAATAGCATATTATTAGGTTTCAAAAAATAGAAATCTCCATCTTTGATTGCAGGCTTCGCAAGAATTGACACCTCTCTGGTTTGTGTAAACTGGCATTTAATAGAAGTAACAGATTCATTCTTTTTCTTCAATTCGGATTGAATGACCTGCTCAATATTGTTCACCTGAGCACTCACGCCAAAGCACAAGAATGTAAAAAATGCTATAATGAATAATCTATTTTTCATAGGGATTTATTTTAAGCATCTTATCTATAGAGATAAAATTATAGTTATTTTCAAGTGTTGTCTGGATTATTTCTTTAAGCAACTCATCTGCCTTATCGCATCTGTCGTGAAGTAATATGATTGCACCAGGATGCAACCTCTCCTTAACTCTTTGGCAAATTGTACTTCTGCTTTTGTCAGCCATAGTATCCAATGATCGAATACTCCAACCTATAGTCTTTAGATTAAGAGACTTTATCACTGCTCCAATAATTGGATTGGTGACACCAAATGGCGGACGAAATAGTTTTGGCGAAAGTCCAGTGCTTCTCTTGATAGCGGCATTACATCTCTCCAATTCCTGCTTAACCTCTCTCTTGCTACTCAAAGGGAAAAGACCGCTGTGAGAGTATGTATGATTAGCAACAATATGTCCTTCAGCTACAATTCGTCTAACAATATCAGGATTATTATCGACCTTCGAACCAACCAAGAAGAATGTCGCCTTGATATTATATTGTTTCAATACATCAAGGACCAGAGGTGTCATCTGTTCGTCGGGACCATCGTCAAATGTAAGTGAGACAACTCGTTGCGCGCCATCACCCTTGCATAGAGCCTTAAGGTAGATGTTACTACCAACATCTGCCGAAGCCCATACAAGGAATAATATAAGGGCGAAAACCAATATGATAATTACCCAATACATCTAATTATTAGAACAACAGGCGTATCACCTAAATACTCTTTATAGACTACAACTTCTTTGACTCCATCTTGAATTAGTTTTACAGCCTTTGCAAAACAATATGCAGACGAGGTTGGGAATAGTCCATATTCTGAGTAATTGTTATATAGCAATTTGCTACTATCAGATGAAGCATAGCGAGCAAAACACTCCTCCTCGGAGAGTGGATGTTGTAGGAAATCTATCTTTTCAACTTGTGCCTTACTCTCAGGCGTTTGTGTGGCTGTAATGTGAGCAAACACAGCTCCCTCTCCATCGTTACACTTGCGGAACAAACCCATTCGCTCCATTATACGATGTTGCGATGGTGTTTGCTCATCAAAAGCACCAACCAATATCTTTTCACTTTCGCCATCCGCTATACGCATCATAGCATCCAGTAGAGCATCCTCAAAGCTATGACTGCGATTAACGTAGGTTACATTATAACAGTGATTGTGTCTAAGTAGCGCAATTTGACCACCTACGGTATTAAACGTAGATTGAATGAAAGGTGTAGGATTTAGCAACTGCTCTTTATCTACAATTATGTTGCGCAAGAAGCGTTCGCTATCCGCTAAGCATCCCCAACCTGTAGCCGTAATAATAGCATCTAACGAGTCTATCTCCTCCACCGCACCCATGCACTCAACGGCAGTTGTAACAGCACTCTTTATCACTCGACTCATACGACGGCGGACACCAGCATCAGGTATCAGTAGTTTAATATCTGATGAGACCTCTTCCGCAGTAATAACTCTATTTATATAGCACCTCATAATCTATCGAGTAAATAGTAATGAACTACAATTTCCGCCAAAACCAAATGAATTTGTCAATACGCTATTGACTAAAACATCATTCTCGTATTTGAGCATAGGGATTAAACCATACTCTGGGATGGGAGTAGCAAAGTTTAGATTTGGATATCGGCACCCTTTCTTGATTGCTAAAACCGACAAAACCGCCTCAACGCCTCCAGCAGCAGCAAGAGTATGTCCTGTATAGCCCTTTGTTGAGCTGAATGGTGGGACGCTGTCACCAAATAATCGCAAAAATGCAGCACTCTCAGAAGCATCATTATTGCCTGTGCCTGTGCCATGAGCATTGATGTATGAGACATCTGCTGGCAACATATTTGCCATTTTTAGTGCATCGGACATCGCCAAGTATGCACCATTGCCTTCTGCCGACGATGCCGTTTGATGGTGAGCATCGTTACGATTAGAGTAGCCACTCAGATGACAATAATACGACTTGGCATCCTCTTCTCGCTGAAGAATCAGATAACCAGCACCTTCACCAAGGTTTAATCCCGCTCTCGTAGCATCAAATGGGCGACAAGGTTTTTCATCCAAAATCATCAAGGACTTGAAGCCATTGAGTGTAAAAGCACTGAGTGCATCTGTGCCACCAACGACAACATAATCTACAATGTTGTGTTTTAGAAGCTTTGCACCTGCAATAACAGCATTTGCTGCTGATGAGCAAGCTGTGCTAAGAGTGGTCTTATAACTATTTATACCACAGTAGCGAGCTATTGCCTCGGTACTTGCAGCACAATCGTGCATTCTCACATCACGCAGACGACCAGTAGTGTCATCTTCTATAAACTTCTCAAAGAAGTGTTCTGTAAGATCCATACCGCCAACAGATGTGGATGACACCAAGCCAACTCGCTTTGAGAAATCTATATCAATGCATGCCATAGCCTCTTTTACTGCCAATATACCAAGCAGTGCAGTACGCGATAGATGCTCCTCAATAGGTATACCTATTAAAGCATGCAACTCTTCATTGCTGAGACGTAGTTCACCAACGGGAAGTTTGTTTGTAGTGCGAAGCAGTTTAGGCAATGCGGATATACCGCTCTCGCCTAAACTTATTGCCGCAAGATTCTTTTCAACACCTATTCCAAGTGCGGAAACAATACCAACTCCTGTGACTACGATTCCCATTTTTACTTACGATTTTGCATGATGTACTCCGCAAGCGTCTTAACAGAGTAGAACGCAGGCTTAGCCTCTGCAGAGTTCGCGAGCTTTACGCCGTAGTACTTCTCCAATATTAGGATAATCTCAAGTGCATCGATAGAATCAAGACCGAGACCATCGCCAAATAGAGGTGCTTCGGTATCAATATCTTCTACAGTGATCTCCTCCAAATTAAGTTCCTCGATCAAATGCTCCTTTAATTCTTTAACTAGCTGCTCCATTTTATTGTATACTTTTTAATAGTTTAACATTTACATTCCATATTCCTTTCAGATATTCGCACCAACCAAATAGTACTACATCTACTTTATCGTTTTCAATTAAGCTTCTTGCGTATTTTTCAGTCAATCCCGAATCTTGATCCTCAATGAAGAAGGTATTATCTCCCTGGATTTTATGACGAATACACATCTCGCCAGCTGACACATTGGCAAGTGTATATACAAATGCTGCTGGTGATGCGCCTTCAGGCAAATGCTTGTTTAGTATCTCTTGGTGAATAGCATCTGCATCCAACGAAGCAGACTTATTAGCTAAAACAATTGCTCTACGTATAGGCTCCGTTTCATTAAAGCCTTCGATGCTAAGCAATTTTTCCACTGCAATATAAAGAGCTTTGCTCATATCGCTCATCTTATAGAACTTCATATTGCTCTCACCTATAGCCTTAAACTCATTGCGAATAAACTCCGCAAATGGTAACTCTGATTGAGGTAGTTCATATTCTGCAACTACCTTCGAATCGATATGCTTTTTAGCTGTAGAGATTTCACGTTGCTCCATATCAAGAACAATTGCAGCGTTACATCCACCAAAGCCTGACGCAGTTTTTACGCAACATCTCTTTTCAAAGCTCTGTATGTTTGGAGATATAGTTAATTGGTGTGGTGTATCGGATTCATTATATCCTTTTGTTCCATATATATATCCAAGCTTAAGTTCTTCAGAACTGATAATTGTTTCTACTACTCCCGAAGCTCCGAGCGTGTGACCGATATAGCCCTTTAAACTATTAAGAGGCTTATCGCACAATTCAGCCCATGCTATAGCCTTGCTCTCCATTTCATCATTATAACGGGTAGCAGTGCCATGTGTATTTACAAAACCGATGTCTTCACTCTTTACACCAGCCTCATTCATTGCATTATTTATAGCATAGTACAAACCGTCACCTGTACGAGATGGTCCTGAAATATGATTTGCATCATTACTAATAGCTCCTCCCGCCAAACAAACCACAGAATTTCCAGAAACACCGTGCTCTGTTGTTAATAGAACTGCACCTGCAGCCTCTCCAAGTGTTAAGCCATCACGTGTTGCATCGTAAGGTTTGCATGGATTTGCGCTTATAGACTTAAACGAAGCGAAACCTGAGGTAATAAACTCACAAAGAGCATCACATCCTGCTACAATTGCATGCTTATATTGACCTGAAACCAATAACCATCTTGCTACAACAAATGCAGAAACGCCTGAAATACACGCATTTGAAATTATGATAGGCTTATTTTTACACTTTAAGTTTTCTGCTATCAATTGTGCTGAAACATCTAAGTATGCTCTCTCAGGTATATTATCACAATCCTTAGCAAGGTAATCGATATTGCCCTTTGTTGTCGAAATTATAAGTATAGAGTCATCCTGAGTAAGATCGATGCCTGATTCAGCAATTACATTATGTAGTTGCTCTAATAACAATGATTCAAAACGAGTATATTCAACTGACTCCTTGCACTCTGCAATACCTACCGGCATTGAATAGATGTCAGAATATACTAGTCCACTCTCACCATTGCGCATCGCAGTAAGTGTCTCAGCCTTATTGCCAAGACAAGTTCGTATAGATGATGCTCCTAAATAAATTTTTACATTTGCTTTATCCATCGTTTCTTCCATTCGTCAAAAAAGGTTGGTGTATTAAGGCACATATTTCCATCGCGATCAACAAAGACTTGCACAGAACTTCCTCGTGCAACCAGAGCACCATCACTTTGACGATGAATTATGTATTCGAAACATAGTTTAGCTGCAGGCGTGTCTATAAAATGTGTTTCAATAACTGCAACTTCATTTACTGTAAGCGGAGATATATACTGCAATTGTATATCTACAATAGGTGCGGTGTAGCCGTTCGCATAAAAATCCATATAGCCTACGCCTGGATATTTACGACCAAAGGCCTCTCTGCCATCTTCAAAGTAGCGAACATATTCACCGTGCCACACAACCTGCATAGAATCCACCTCGCTAAACCTAACGGTTGTACAAGTTGTATTACTCAATGTAGCCTTTTGCGTACCTATTTTTCTATTACGCTTCATTATTGTTCTAAGAATATTTTCATTTTACATGAGGCAATCTCTTCATCACCTATGCAGCAACTTGCTTTTATGAGGGTGATATTAAACACCTCTTGGATTATCTCTATTGTTGTTGAAATATCATCGCCAACCTGAGGTAACTTATTCAGCTCAAAATTATTGACTGAGCCAATATACCCAATCGGAATAGGTTGCTGCTTACTTTTAAATATAAAACCTACTCTAGCTGCTGCTGACTGGGCAATATGTTCAATCAGACCACACTCGGACAATTGATTGTCATCAACAAATATATTCTCCTCTTTAACGGTAAAACGAGTTCTTGAAACATTGTTATCAATACCCAGAAACTCATCTACCATCACAATAGGAGCCCTCTGCGGGATTAAGTCAAGAATACTATCCATTTGCTTTCTTACATATCATTATTGAATGACCCATTCCAAGACCATCTATAATCTCCTCAACCTCAAGACCTGCATTATTCACACATCTCTCCATGTCGTCAGAGTGATACATCTTGCTATTTCCATTAGCCAGAGCGGTGAAATATATGCTTGTAAGAGTTAAGCAGTAGGCTGCAGTCTCATATTTCTGACGATCCCAAAATGTCTCCATAATGTAGAGACGAGAGTTCTCGTCCATAGACTCTGCAGCACGGCGACAAATACTTGTTACCTCCTCCTCTGAGAAACAATCAAGGAACTGGCTCATCCAAATAACATCAAATGCTGGAGTAGGGAATTTAACCGACTCATCAAGAAGGTTGCAACCATAACCATTTATACGCTCAGCACCATCCTTGCCTGCAGTCTGCGCACGCATCATCTCCAACTGCTGTGGAAGGTCCATAATTGTAACCTCCACATCTTTATTATAACCCACACACTGCATAGCCCAGCGTCCTGTGTTACCTCCAACATCCAATAGGCGACGTACCTTGCGCTCACCATCAAAGATAATCTTCAATGCAGCAGCGAAAGACTCATCAGAATAGAAATGATCAAAACCAAACCAACTCTTCTGCACCTGCTCAGGCAAGCTCGACAAACCTTCGTAGATAGTTGGCCACTCGCCAAACACTTTCAAGCCTGATGGTTTTCCCTCTTTAAGAGCCTCATCCAAGTAAAAGAGACCTAAGTAGTTCACATCATGATTGAAATTCATGTTTGCCTTTGCCATTGGGTCATTAAGGAGAAACCATCCTGCCTTAGATATGGTATATTTATCATCATTTGTGATAACGGTACCAATAGACAATGAAGCCTCAAGCAAACACTGTACTGCATAATTTGAGAGTCCTGTATATGCTACTATCTCGGCTTGTGTAACACCTTTGTGGTTATTTGAAAGAAATTCCAAGATGCCGAACTTCACCATTAGTCGAGATACCTGAAAGACCATTGGTGCAAAGGCGATTTCTTGTGCCAGACGTTGTGCTTCTAACGCAGTCTTTTGCTCTTTGCAATATACATTTGCTAAAGGTTGAGTCAGTTTCATATCTTAATTATTCTGTGTGTTCCAAAAATCATAAAAGTTAAACCATTGGCGTGGATACTTTGCTACTATTTTTTCCAATGATTTAGAGTATTGTTCGAGTAAATTTTCTGGCGTTATCTTCTGCTCTATCAGAGGTTCCTCAAATATAAATCTATACGTGCAGTCTGGCTCTCTCATAGAATAATAGAAGACTACGGGTACTCTACATTTTACGGCAATTTGAAAGAGTCCCCTTGGGAAAAGAGCCTTCGAACCGAGGAAATCAGCTGTCGCAGTATTCTCTTTTCCGATATATCTGTCGCCATTAAAGCAGATGTACTCTCCTTTGTTCAAGGCGACTTTCATCTGTAACATCGCGTCAATGATATTCTGATTTAGAGGAATGATGTTATAATTTTTTTCTTCGTTTGCATTCTCCTCTAAAACATCCTTAATATGCTGATGCTCAGCATCAATCATCACGATGTTTATTCTCTTGCCATAGTTTCCAAAAAACCCCGCACCAGCTTCCCAACAGCCAACGTGTGCGCCAATCATGACAACGCCTTGTCCACTATTTAGGATTTCAAGAAATCGGCTGTAATTATCAAATTCGTAATGATATTTACTTGCCAATCCGCCTCTCATCGCAATTTTATCAATGAGAGTTTGTCCAAATACATAGTAGTGGCAGTATAACTCCTTTATGGATGCAAATACTCCAAGACCTCTTTGTTGTCTATTATATCGCCATATAGCTTTTGTAGCCTTCGGTGCAAATGGGATAAAATATATTACAATGAACGCCAAAAAAACATAGGCACAACGAACTCCGAGAAGTCGTATTGTATATACAAAAAACTGATATCCAAAACGACCTCCACGAGACTTGCCATTCCACTGTTTAGGGCTATTACCCATTTATCTTACGATTCAAAAGTTCGTAGAAATCCTGAAATGTTTTAACGCCAATAAAGTCAGGACCGACAAGCGTAACGCCAAAATTCTGCTCTATCAATACAACTACATCTACAAGATCAAGGCTATCCAAACCCAATGTATCCTTTAGAGATGCATCAGGCGTAATCTCTGACGCCTCAACCTCAAATTCTTCAGCTAATACAACTGTCGCTTTCTCAATAATTTCTTCAATAGTCATAGTTTGGGTTTTTATTATTTATACTTTTTTTATAATTAATGTCGAATTAGTACCTCCAAATCCGAATGAGTTGCTCAAAAATGTGTCAAATTTCATATCAACTCTCTGGGTTGGAATATTTATGTTGACAGAGGCTTCATCAGGCTCCTCGAAATTAAGATTTGCAGCAATAAAATCATTCTGCATCATTAGCATCGAGTAGACTATCTCACTTGCTCCTGCCATCCACATTTCGTGTCCAGTGAAAGACTTTGTAGACGCCACATAAGGCTTGTGCTCTCCAAAAACCTCTGCAATTGCCTTTGCCTCATTCAAATCACCAATCGGAGTTGATGTAGCGTGTGCATTTACATATTTGATTTCCGATAAATCAACTCCTGCATCACGAATCGCCATTTGCAAAGAACGCTTTGGTCCATCAACATTTGGTACCGAAATATGGTCGCCATTTGACGAGAAACCATATCCGATAACCTCACCAAGAATAGTTGCACCACGCTTAATGGCTGATTCATAACTTTCGAGGATTACCGTTGCTGCTCCACCACTTGGCACAAGACCATCACGATTTTTATCAAAAGGACGCGAGGCCTTTGTTGGATCATCCTCACGTGTAGAGAAGGCATTGAGAGCATCAAAATTACCTACCGAGTATTTATTCACCTCCTCAGCTCCACCACAAATAACACACTCTTGAAGACCTTGCTTAATAAGCATATAGCCCATACCAATAGCGTGAGAGCCACTTGCGCAAGCACCTGAAACAGTGAAGTTTATACCACGCAAATTGAAGATAGTTGCAAGGTTCATAGTAATAGTAGAGTTCATCGACTGGAAAATATTTCCAGAACCTACTAATATAGTGGTTTTCTTTTCTCGAATAATATCAACGCCGCTAATAACAGCCTCTGCGCTACTATCATTTCCATAAAGAATACCGACCTCATTATTAAGCAAGAAGTCATTGTCGATACCTGCTTGTGATAGAGCTTCAGATGTTGCCAAATATGCGTATTGTCCGTGCTCAGGCAAACACAATCGCTGACGACGATCGAGCATACCTTTCAAATTAGGTTTCTCCAATATACCGCATAAACATGAACGATATCCCATCTCTCTTCTATCTTCGGCGATGCCAATTCCTGACTTGCCGTCAAAGAGAGACTTCAAGACCTCCTCCTTGTTTTTGCCGATGCAGGAATAGATACCCATTCCTGTTATAACAACTCTGTGTGACATATCAAGTATATATTCCTCCGTTAATTGAAATTACCTCTCCTGTGATATATGCTGCAGCATCAGATACTAAAAACGCCACTAACTCTGCAACCTCCTCAGCCTCGCCAAAGCGACCTGCTGGCACAAGCTTTTTTAACTCTGCCTCATTTAAATCCGCTGTCATATCGCTCTTAATAAATCCAGGCGCAACAGCATTTACAGTAATTCTCTTTTTTGCTACTTCCTGCGCTAATGCCTTGGTTGCTGCGATAAGACCACCTTTTGCTGCAGAATAGTTTGCTTGACCTGGCATTCCTTTTATACCAGAGAGGGAAGCTACATTTACGATACGTCCCCATTTTTTAACAAGCATATTCTTCAATAATGGCTGAGTGACATTATAAAAGCCATCCAATGATGTTGAAAGCACAGCTCGCCAGTCCTGCTCTGGCATCCACATCATTAAATTATCTTTACGCACACCTGCATTATTGATGACTACCGAGATGTATTCATTTTCATGCTCAGATGACCACTTCTGCAAAGCTTCCTCAACGGCCTTATTATCAGCTACATCGAATGGTAACAATTCACCTTGTCCACCATTTGCAATTATATCATTTAGGGTTCTTTGCGCAGCTTCAACATTAGAAGCATAATTGATGATTATAGAAAAACCCTGTGCTGCCAATTTAAGAGCAATAGCTCTTCCTATTCCTCTACTGGCACCTGTTACTAATGCATATTTCACTTCATTCATATCTCTTAGGGATTGAACTTATTTTTTCAACCACTCAATAATAGCGGCAATTTCCTTATATTTAGGTGTATCCTCTACGAATAGAGGCACAATCTCTCGCACTTGATTATATAATTCACGAGTTGCTGGTGCTAACTTATCAGCAATCTTCAAGCAGTCAACTGCCTGAACTAATGCCATCATGTGAATAGCCATAACCTGATAACTATTTTCAATAACCCTTTGACAAATAAGGGCTGAGTTTGTACCCATTGAAACTATATCTTGGTTATCATTGTTATTTGGGATTGAGTGTACATACATTGGATTTGATAACGTCTGACACTCAGCAGTAGTTGATGTCGCAGTAAACTGTGATGCCTGCAAACCGTAGTTCAAGCCAAGTACTCCCAAATTAACGAAAGGAGGCAAAATGCCATTGATGCGATCGTGGAAGAGATAGTTCATCTGACGCTCTGCCAACATTGTCATCTTCGTAACAGCTATCTTCAACTTATCCATTTCAAAGGATACATAATCGCCATGGAAGTTTCCGCCGTGAAAAACGGTCTTATTCTGAGGATCTACGATAGGATTGTCATCAGCCGAATTTATTTCATTTACGAGCACATTCTCCGTGTTCTCCATAGCATCCCAAATAGGGCCAAGAATCTGTGGTATGCAACGCAAAGAGTAATATGGCTGTACCTTATGCTCAAATACATCCTCCTCACTCTTGTGGTACAACTCCTCCTCTCGGTTAAGCAACATCTTACTACCAGAGGCTATATCACGCATCTTTGCCGCTACAATTTGCTGACCATTATGACGCTTTACGCCATTAAGGACCTCAGACATCAAGTCATCGTATGATGAGGCTATCTCGTTCATCAAAACCGAAGTCTTGAGCGACCAATCGAGCAATCTCTTAGCATTAAATAAGTTCACAAAGCCCAAACCTGTCATGACTGCAGTGCCATTTGTGACAGCCAAGCCCTCACGCACATACATTTGCAATGGCTTAATACCAAGCTCTGAGAATACATCGGCAGTATTTCGACGTACACCCTGATAGAATACTTCACCCTCGCCAATAAGAGCAAGCGCAATATGAGCCAACTGCACCAAATCTCCAGAGGCTCCTACACTACCGTGCTGAGGAATAACTGGATATATTCCACGATTCAGGAACTCAACAAGAAGATCGCAAGTCTGAATATTAACACCTGAATGACCCTGCAAGAATGTCATTAAACGGGCAAGCATAGCCGCACGGACACACTTTTCTGGCAACGGCTCACCAGCACCTGTTGAATGACTACGAATGATATTATACTGCAGTTCATTCAAGTGATTGTCGTCAATGCGCCATTGAGCCATCGGACCAAAACCTGTATTTATTCCGTATATGACTTTATCTCTGGAAAAAGACTCAAGAAAAGAGAAGCAATTTTTAACATTGCTTCGAGTTTCTTCATCGATTATCACCTGGTCGTTATTTTCTACTATTGACCAAATATCTTGCGTTTTTAACTTATTACAAACAATCATCCTCTTCTTATATTCGCTACAATTCAGATTCAAATTTCACAGTTTCACAAAGGAACACGTTAATTATACAAAGATAATATAAAAAGTTCAAATAATATGCAATAAAGTGCAAAATTATCGTTTATAAATTCACTATAATTAAATATATATTAGAAAGTAATAACTCCTCAATTGATACAGGCATAAAATAAGAGGTCTGTCCAACAAATTTGTTAGACAGACCACAACTTTAAAAGTTGTATAACAACCTATTATATCTCTATTTCTTCTCTGCTTCCTCGCGGCGTTTGTCGTTCTTGCGCATGAGCTTGCGGATAGCGGTGGCGAGATTCTGAGGATCAACATTACGCTTGATAGCGGAGTCGTGTGCCAACGATATCTGACCCGTCTCCTCAGACACGGCAATGATAATAGCATCCGACACCTCGCTCATACCGAGCGCAGCACGGTGGCGCATACCATACGACTTTGGGACCTCCTGCTGTGTTGATGGGAGCACACACTTAGCTGCAACAACCCTACCACCATGGATAATCATCGCGCCATCATGAAGCGGAGCATTCTTGAAAAAGACATTCTCGATAAGCGGCGTTGAGACCTTAGCGTCAATGGCGATACCACTCTCCTCGATAACACTGATATCACTCGACTGCTTGAGGATAATCAAAGCACCCACCTTCTCTGCACCCATCTCCTGGCACGCCTGCACAATAGGGTCGAGCTCGAAATCCTGCTCCTGGCGGCGATTGCGGAAGTTGAAGATTTGTGAGAGCCACTCAAAGCGTCCACGCTGGCGACCTATGACCTGCAGGAAGTGGCGTATCTCAGGCTGGAAGATGATAAGTATGGCGATGACACCGACTGAGATTATCTGACCCAAGATTGTCGAGAACAATACGAGATTGAAGGTCTTGACAAGAATCCATACGAGATAGATAATAAAGATACCCATGATGATGTATGGCGCAGATGTACCTCTCATTGCGCGATAGACACCATAGAGCAACGATGCCACCAATACAATATCGATAACGTCAACAAACGTAAATGGTATAAATCCCATTGCTATTATAATTACAGGGGTTCTACAATTTTGTAAATAATCGGTGCGAATTTAATAAAAAATGCCGATAAGCAAAAGCAAATCGGCAAAATTAATTTTATTACCTATCACTACTCCAATGAGCCAGCCTCGTAGAGAGCATCAACGCTCTTAAGAACAAGGTCTGAGATATTGAGTGTAGGATCAGCATCAACAACAGATACAGCGTTGATAATCATCTTATAACGACGATCAGCGTTAATCTCGTTGATAGCCTGACGTGCAAGCTCCTGGAAGCGGTTCATAAGCACAACCTGCTCCTCAGCGAGTGCCTGCTCCTCAGTCTGAAGTGTAGTACCCTCAGTCTGAACAGTTGTCTGGAGAGCTGCCATACGTGACTGGATAGACTCGCCCTTCTTCTGCAACTCTGCCTGACGCTCCTGAGCCTTAAGAGTAGTTATAAGACCCTTCTCATACTCCTGCTGAAGCTTTGCAGCATCGTTCTGAAGCTTATTATACTCGTTAGCCAAGCTCTGCTCCTTCTTTGCCCAGCCCTCCTGTGCCGCTGCAGCACGTGTCTGGAACTCCTGCATCTTAGCCTCCAAAGCCTTACCCTCTGCAGCATAGAGCTTGCTTGCAGACATGATATAGTCGAGGTCTACAAATACAACATCACCACTTGCTACACACTCTACAGTACGCACCTCGGTGCTATCGCCAGCTGTTACAGCAGTCTCAGCACTCTTAGTCGAACCTGCACATGAAGTCATCAAAGCCGACAATGCCAAGATAAACAAAAAACTCTTTTTCATAATTTTTATACTCTGTTTTAGTTAATTTTCACATTTCGAAACACAAAGGTAAGAAAATTTATTTACTTTTGTAGAAAATTTTAAATTATTTTTCTCTAACAGACGATATTATGTACGAATATATAAACGGACAAGTTGTTGAAGCGACGCCAACATACGCAGTTATTGAGGCGGCAGGTGTAGGATATTTCATAAACATATCCCTAAAAACATACTCCGACATCGAAAATGCTCAGCAGGCACGTCTCTATGTTCACTTCATTGTGCGCGAGGATCAGCAGACGCTCTTTGGCTTCTCGACAAAATTGGAGCGCGAACTCTTCCGCCAGCTTATCAGCGTATCGGGCGTTGGTGGCAACACAGCACGCATGATACTCTCGACATACTCGTCGCACGAGCTTCAAAACATCATTGCTACGGAGAATGCCGTACTACTGAAAAACGTTAAGGGTCTGGGACTTAAGACGGCGCAGAAGATTATCGTGGAGCTTTCTGGCAAGATGATTGAGTTGGGCGCATCGGACATGATGACCCCTACCATAAAGACGAGCAACGCACAAAACAACGAGGCATACAACGAGGCTTTGGCGGCATTATCTATGCTTGGCTTCCAGAAGGCTGCATCGGAGAAGGCACTTAAGGCGATATTCCAGGAGTCGCCATCGATAAGTGTTGAGGAGGCTATACGTAGTGCGCTAAAACGCCTATAACACCACAAAGCCAACAATAAGCAACGAGTTTTTTGGATAAAATATCGGCAGTTGCAAAATAATTACTATCTTTGTGCGATATATATGTATATGAAAGGTCTACACAAAATATCTCTTCGCGCGGTTATGCTTATGCTTGTAAGCATAGCATTCACATTTGTAGGATGTAAAAATCCTACAGATAATGTCCTTACACAGCAACAGCAGTCGATAGAGAAATACCTCCAAAATTCACATAACCCACGTCTTATCGACGAGGCGGAGATTGGCAATGCAATGACGGACAACCCTGCGTTTTACACTCGCTGGGAGCTCGATATATATCGCTATATCGCCACCTACTACGATGAGGGACGCGGCGAGAAGCCAGAGATATATCGTGGCACAACTTTCGAGATTATCTACACAGCATATCTCTTTACGGGTAGCAGTCCTACGGTGGCTAATATGTACGCCACAAACGATGCAGAGAAGATCCTGGAGCTTCAAAACTCAGGATTAAATACCGAGTATGAGTGGAGCACCGAGCCTATGCGCGTAACATTGGGCACCGATGACCTCGTAAGCGGTCTTAACACTGCGCTGGAGGGTTGTCGCGAGGGAGATAGCGTTGAGGTATATCTAACATTTGCTGAGGCGTATGGCAACAACTACTTGGGCAAGGTACCAAGCAAGTCGTCTGTCGTTTGGTTTATTGAGATTACAAAGATTATTGAGTAAATATAATTATGAAAGGCTTATATAGCATTACAACACTTATCATAACACTCTTAGCTCTTGCATCGTGCGTCAAGGAGCCATCGTTAAGCTACGAGGAGATTGAGCAACGCTCACTGCAAGCATGGATAAAATTGCACCGCCCCGAACTTTTGGAGAACTACCAGGAGGAGGGAGGTTATTATGTGGAGGTGCTCAACGAGGGTATCTTGGACTCAGTGCCTGTAACGAACAAGGATGTATGGGTGTGGTATGACTTCACCAGCCGTGCGCTATCGGGAAATATCCTTGAGACACGTAGTGCCGATGTGGCAACACAGCTCAACACCTACAATAAGCACACTCACTATGTTCCTGCCTTTCGCTTTAGCGGCAAGGATAGCCACACACTGATGGAGGGCACCTACCTCGCGACGTTCAACAAGCTAAAGATTGGAGACTCGGAGTTAGAGGTGCGCTATGGCACTGAGCTACGCTTATACTTGCCATCATCGGTATTGTCGAGCGATGCTACCACAAGTGATGGTGGTTACGAGGGTGAGTTCGCTATCGACAAGACCAAGCCTATGATTGTAGATATGAAGGTATGGGGTCATGTGGGTAATCCTGTGGCATACGAGGGTGAGCGAGTAGCTACCTTTGCCAACACTAACGGAGGTCTCTGCGCTGAGCATAGTAAGGAGATTGAGAAAGAGGAGACTGATAAGGAGACCTCGCAGCGTCGCTACATAACACGCACCGAGGAGTCGGAGGATAGCGAGGAGACAGAGGAAGAGGAGGTAGACCGACGTCCTTTGGAGTTCTTCGATGGTCGCTGGCATCAGCCTGTAGATACTATGAAGCACCTCTTGGTGAACTATAGCTACTCACCAGCTAAGAGCTTCGACTTTAAGAATGCCTTGGGTCTCGACACTTTGAAATACCCTAACGAGACACTCTACACCGCCGAGGGCGTCTACGCCAACGGACAGATGTCAGATATCGACCGCCGCATAAACGAAGCACTTATCAAGCGTTTCGGCAAGGGCATCGAGGGCGAAGAGCAGATATTGAATGCAGACTCACTCAAGAAGAAGACCACAGCAAATGTATGGTATATAGGTCGCTTCTTGGATGGCTTCATCTTCGATTCTAATATCGACGAGGTTAACGAGATTCTCTATGGCACAGTGGAGAACGAGGGCGAGGCACTATCGTTCACCACTAAGGATGCTGTGGATGAGAACGAGTATATCCTTGCATGGGAGTATGCCATCCCTACACTACGTCTCGGACAGTGGGCAGCCATCCTCACCGTATCAACCTACGGCTATGGCGTAGCAGGTGTTGTGGGCTCACATACCTCAACAACTGTAACCGATGGTACATACGACTATGCCAACTACTATAACTATATGAACTATATGAATAACTACTACGGTGGTTATGGCTATGGCGGTTATGGTGGCTACGGCAATATGTATAACCAGGGATACTACGGCTATAACCCATACTACTATGGCTACACGCCACAGGTGACAACCACAACCGTCACCACCACATCTACGGAGATTCCGGCGTTCTCGCCATTGTTGTTCCAGGTTTTCGTAGAAAAGTAGTCTGAAAGTCGCCTAAAACAAACTCGTGTTATACGACTTCATATAAAACATTGTATGTCATCCTGAGCAGAGCGAAGGATCTCCCAGTTAGCACGACTGAGCAAACAACTCTCGCTCCGAGAGATTCTTCACTACGTTCAGAATGACAAAAGGCACAAAAGAAGATTGCCACGAGCTAAAGCTCTCGCAATGACATAAAAACTGCTAATAGTAAACTTTTGCACTGAGGGCAATACAACACTACAGCGACATTATTTTAGATTACGCTGAATATCTGCGAGTTACAAACCGAGTTTTGTAACTCGCTTTTCTTTGCGGAAAACTTTTTGTTGCGTATCTTTGTGTTCCGATAAACTTATTAACCGCTAACCGCGATGAAAACAACGCATTATATGAGATACTTTTTACTGTTTGCAGCAACTCTCTTTTGCCTTACGTCGTGCAGTCGCCACTCGGAGCATTGGACTACTATTACCAATATGGAGCGCATTATCGATGAACGTCCCGATAGTGTACTTAATGTGTTGCAAGAAATTGACACGGATGAACTTGTCGGCGACGAGGAGCGAGCAAAACACGCCGTGTTGCTCTCTATGGCCCTTGATAAAAACTATATCGACAAGACCGACTTTGAGGTGTTGCAACCCGCCATTGACTATTATGAGGATAATGGCTCTGCAACAGATAAATTGCGCACATTCTATTATCAAGCTCGCATATATGATAATGCAGGCAATAACGCTGCAGCAATGGAGTGTTTTGTAAAAGCTCTGTTTGAGGGCGATGCCTCGGAAGATTTAAAAACAAAGGCAAGAGCTCATTATAACAAGGCTCGTATATATGGCTATATATATGATTTTGATAATAGTATTGAAGATCTCTTAAAAGCAGCATCTTTATATAAAGAGTCTGGGATGAATGAAGACTACATAAATTGTCAATTGATGATAATAAACAGATACACATTAAAGAATGATTATAGTGCGGCTTTACCATATATTGATGAGTGCAAAAAATTGATTGGATCAATGAGTATAGAAAGATTATGTCAATTTTATTCCACATATATAATGTATACCTTAGATTGTGGTAGTGATGACGACATAAAAGATGTTATAGTGGAGTATCGCAATACTATTTCCGAAGAGTATCTAGATTGGCTTACACTCGCTAGAGCATATTATAATTTAGGTGAGTATGAAGATGCACTGCAATCGATTACTAGATGTGAAAATACTGATGGTACGTACTATGAGATAAAGCACAAAGCACTTATCTCTATGATTTACGAGAAATTAGGTAAATACGAGGAGGCTTTAAGTGCATATAAAAAGTATATGGCAGCTTCGGATAAGAAATCGTGGTCTATATTGAACCAAGATACCAATTTTATCGAGGAGT
>JAGBUS010000058.1 GCA_017630735.1 Alistipes sp.
AACTCCAAAGTATGCTCCTCCTCGGTTTGGCGATTCTTAAGCTGCAATGCTGTAACCTTCTCACCATTACCAACAACGCTCATCGTTTGTGTCGATACTAAAATCTCCACATTTGGCAGGCTGCGTGCCTTATCCTGGAGTACCTGGTCAGCCTTGAGGCTATCCATAAATTCGATAACCGTAACCTTCTGGCATATACCAGCAAGATCTATGGCTGCCTCAATTCCTGAGTTGCCACCTCCGACAACTGCTACTCTCTTACCTGCGTAGAATGGACCATCGCAATGTGGACAGAATGCCACGCCACGACCTATATACTCCGCTTCGCCCGCTACATTTAATCGTCGCCAGCCAGCTCCTGTGGCGATAATCACGGCAGGTGCGCTAAATACTTCACCGCCTTTAACCTTAATCTCTTTTACTGCCTTCTTTAGCTCCGTCGATTCTATGCGACGATTCTCAAATAGCTCTATTGGGTAGTGTGTGAGGTGTGTGCGAAGATTATCCGCAAGCTCGCTACCTGTAGTGTATGGTATAGAGATTAGATTCTCGATGCCGACAGTCTCCTTAACCTGACCACCAATGCGCTCAGCAATAATTGCCACCTTAAGTCCTTTGCGTGCAGAGTAGATAGCTGCCGATGCTCCTGCGGGACCTCCACCCAATACGATAACATCAAAATCACGTTTGATAGCCGTAGATGTATCGTTTGCAGAGTCGCTATTTGCAGAGTATTTCGCCTCTAACTTCTCCAATAACTCGCTAAGTGTACCACGACCAACGTGCAACAATTCGCCATTGACAAATACACTCGGAACAGCCTGAACACCCTTTGCCTCGACCTCACTTTGGAAGAGCGCGCCATCAATCATCTCATGATGAATATTCGGATTTAGAAGCGCGAAGATGTTGAGTGTCTGCACCACATCAGGACAGTTTGTACATGAGAGTGATATGTAGGTCTGTAGATTTATATCACCCTGCAGTGCCGATATACGGCGTGCTATGCCTTCATCTGGCAGATTCTTGCCCTTGTCATCGGCATTGAGTATCGCCAGTAGGAGCGATGTGAACTCATGACCATTAGGAATACCACGGAATGAGATACCTGTAGGTGTTCCATTTTTGTGGATGTCGAACATAAGAGTGTCGCCATCAACATCATTAAGCTCAATATTAATATTCTCTGATGTTGTTGCAAAGTCATTTAAAAACTCTCTCATCTGGCTACCCTCACTGCGCTGAGTAGATATATGTGCTGAGAGTGTATATTGAGAATCCAAGTTGCGGAATATCTCGGTTACTTGCTGGAGTATTGAAGCGTCTAACATACTTAACTTTTTTTAGTGGGTGCCTAAAATTTCACTTTTAGGCACCCTGGTATTTTTCATTAAATCTTACCTACGAGGTCGATGCTTGGCTTAAGAGTCTCAGCGCCCTGCTTCCACTTTGCAGGACATACCTCGCCTGGGTGGTTGGCTACGAAGATGGCTGCCTCAACCTTGCGTACCAACTCATCAGCGTTACGACCAATGCTGTTATCCTGAATCTCGGCAATCTTAATCTTGCCCTCAGGGTTTACGAGGAATGTGCCGCGATATGCCATGCCGTCCTCCTCAATCATTACGCCGAAGCCACGGCTAAGTGCGCCTGTAGGGTCAGCCAACATAGGGTAGTTGATCTTGCGGATGCTATCCGATGCATCGTGCCATGCCTTGTGAACAAAGTGAGAATCGGTACTTACAGAGTATACCTCTACGCCCATGCTCTTCAACTTCTCATACTTCTCGGCAAGGTCAACCAACTCGGTAGGACATACGAATGTGAAGTCTGCAGGGTAGAAAAAGAAGATTGCCCACTTACCCTTAACGTCGTCACTTGTTACTGTTGTGAAGTTGCCATTGTGGTATGCCTGTACTTTGAACTCTGGAAGCTGTGTATTGATAATTGATGTCATAGTTGTAATTTGTTTTATTAGTTATTATAAATATTATGTATAAGTTTTTATTTTTCCATAATCAAATCTTATTCCACTGCAAAAGTATAAAAAAAATATTTAGCGCAAACGATTTTATGCAAAATCTTTAATCATATATTCTTATGATGCTATAAGTAAAACATATATTGGATGTTTAAATACGGAAGATTGGTGTTGGTGGTATAATTTTATCGCCAACCGTATTGTTGTCTATTGTTTTAGACAATTTACTTATTGGATATGAAACGTTTTGGAGTTTTATTTGCAATGCTTTTGGGTCTCTGTGCTTGTTCTAAGCCAGGGAATGAAGTGGATATCCCCGACCCAACTCAGGAGCCTACACTTCTCCAGATCAACGAAAATGTGATTAGCGCAAAGTCTACAGGTGGTGAGTATGCCTTCACATACGTCGTGGAGGGCGGTGAGAACATCCCAGAGATTACGGTGGAGAGCCAGGATGAGTGGATTCACGACCTTGATACATCAACAGATGGCGTAGTGCGCTTCATCGTTGACGCAAACCTTGCGTCATCACGTATCTCACGTATCACAATCTATTGTGGTAAGCTTAAGGATGATATCGTGGTGTCGCAGAGTGCTGTGAGTGGTAATGCTGAGGTTACGTTCGATATGACATACGATATCGATGATCCATACGTTACTATGAACGTTATGCCAGACCCTGAGGGTGTGCGCTACTATGCGTGGTACTACGACAAGAAGATGATGGAGTCGGCGTTGTCGAAGTCACCATGTGTAACTCTTGAGATGTACCTTGAGAAGGTTGTTGAGGGTAGTATTATCGTGCGTTCTACGGTTGCTGTGGATATCTTACCTATATTATAATATATAGTAGTTTTACGTAACGGAGATGGCTAATTACGTTTAGTCATCTCCGTTTTTTTATATGCCTTCTTATTGTGTGTATAGTTAAAATTGGTTAATTTATGTTGCGGGAATAATCAATTCTTGTTTGTTTTATTGGTGGTGATATCGGCAAAAAATAGTTAATATTACCTATGAAAAATATCGTGTTCTATCTGTCAAATTGTTCTATTTTGCTACTCTCTTTACAATAATTATTTGTCTCTCTCATTTTAATCTATCTATTTGTAAATTGTCAGATTATTTTCGTGAAATAAAATGTTGATAAATCATAGTAATTTTAGTTGTGATTTCCTTTGCAAAAGAGGAATTTTATGCTATCTTTGTATTGATAAAACTGTTGTATCTACCCCCCCAATTTTATATAAATTGTTGATATTTAACCAGTTAACAGGCGTTATGCGGATGGAAGACTCTTTGCTAGTGCTGTGTTTATTGGTGCGCAATTGTTTGTCGGTGTGCTTAAATTGATTTTATTGATGATTTGATTGTCGTTTCTTTGCAGTTAAGAGGCTTCTCTTGGGTGCTTGTGAACGATAATTTACACAAGATATATTAGGGAAAAATGAAGAAATTTTTATTCGTATTGTTTTTATCGGCACTTGTGCCTTTTGTCGCCAGTGCTCAAATTGACCAAGAGGATACAAAGTCGGTAAAAATACATTTTCGTCAGGGATTATCAGTCGTTGAAGATGATTTCATGGAAAATGGTGCCAAGCTTAAGAGATTTGCTGAGGAGGTAAAGAAGAGAGCGAGTGACTCTACTGTGCGATTCCGTAGAATTCGTATTCTTTCAAGTGTGTCGCCTGAGGGTGGTCAGAACGTAAATGAGCGTCTTGCACAGCAGCGTGCAGAGGCAATTACCGCTTGGGTTAATAGACAGTTGACATCAAAGGTCGGATTCACCGTGAAGCCAATTGGTGTGGACTGGTCATTGCTTATCGAGTTGGTGCAGAGTAATAACGATGTCCCTAATCGTGAGGAGGTTCTTGAGCTTTTGCTTGATCCACAGAATCTTACCGATCAGGAGAGATTTGAACGTCTTTCTGCATTGAAGGATGGTGTTCCATATCGCTGGATATATGATAACTTGTTCCCACAGATGCGTTATGCGTATGCTGAGTGTGAGTTCTATGTTGAAACAGTGCCTGGTCTTATCTTGTCGCCACTATCTGAGCGTTTTTCTGCTGCAGGTGGAACTGGCGTAGTTCGATATACAAAGGCTGTTGCGGATGATGTTAAACCAGTCTATGTAAGTAATTCGGATTGGGTTATACTTGCGGAGTCTCCAGAGGGTGAGATCAACTATGTTGTAGCTCCAAATAAGGCGGCTGAGCCTCGCAAGGCAACGATAACAGTTGCTTGCTATAATAAGTCATACGATGTTACTATTGAGCAGGATGGTGGTAGTGCAGGTCGCGTTGTCTCGTCTACAGCTGTAAGTTATCCTGCTGAGGGTGGTAACGACGCTATTACTTATGAGAAGTCGGCTGGTGATACTACAAATCCTGTAGTTGTTTGCTCTGCTTCATGGCTTGAGGGTGTATCTGTGACAGATAATTCTATTGTATATACGGTAGCTCCTAATACTACCGAGCAGGAGCGTAAGGCTACAATCCTTGTAGAGAGCGCAAGTGCGCAGCATACTGTAGAGATTACTCAGGCAGGTCTTGAGTATACATGTGGTAAGCCTTTCTATATGTCACTTAAAACCAATTTGCTATACGATGTTGCTCTGATACCTAATATCGGTGCAGAGTTTTATCTCGGTGGCAATTTCAGTATTGCCGGTAACTGGCATTACGCATGGTGGAAGAAGGATTCTAAGGCTTGGTACTGGAGAACATACGGTGGCGATATCGCACTCCGTTACTGGTTGGGTAAGGCTTCACGCATCAAACCTTTGACTGGTCACCATATTGGTGTTTATGGTCAGATGATTACCTATGACTTTGAGTTGGGTAATAAGGGTATTCTTGCTGATAAGTGGAGCTGGTCAGTTGGTGCTGAGTATGGTTACTCATTGCCTATTGCACGCCGTCTAAATCTTGATTTCACAATCGGCTTTGGTTATCACTGGGGTCTATTCGATGAGTATTTGCCAATCGATGGACACTATGTATGGCAGGCAACAAAGCGTCGTCACTATTTTGGTCCTACAAAACTTGAGATTTCACTTGAGTGGCTTATTGGTTGTGGCAACTATAATAAGGATAAAAGAGGCAGAAGATGAAAAGATATCTATTTTTAGTAGTTCTAATGCTTGCCGTTGGTATTACGGCATGTGAGCATAAGAATTTGTGTATTAACCACAGTGAACATGCGCATCGTTACCATGTAAACATTATAGCGGACTACCGCTATGATTGGGAGGAGTGTATGGGTGGCATTAATTGGCAGGAAGAGTGGCCTGAGCACTACATTCCTTATGATGATTTGCGCCCAGATGATCCTTCTGGTTTGCGTGTAGTAAACTATAATAAGGAGGGTGACTACAACATCCACAACATTAAGGCTGAGGGTGGTGTTATCATGCTCTATGAGGGTTTGAATGACCTGTTGTTCTATAACAACGATACGGAGTATATCATCTTCTCTCGTACTGGTAATGGTGTAACCACACGTGCGACTACACGTACGCGTACACGTGCCACATACCTTGGTAGTGAGTATGCAAACGAGGGTGAGCCTACAATGTCGGCACCTGATATGCTATATGCTAACTTCTTTGAGAATTACTTGGCAGAGAAGGTTATTGAGCCAGCTGATATCGAGGTTACACTCCAGCCATTGGTATTTACATATAAGGTACGTTACGAGTTTAAGAGCGGATTGAAGTATGTAGCGATGGCGCGTGGTGCTCTCTCTGGTATGGCTAAGGAGGTGCTCTTGAATACAGGTGAGACATCTGAGGAGCCAGCAACTATCCTTTATGATTGTGATGTTACAGATTATGGTGTTCGTGCTTTGGTTAACTCATTTGGTGCGCCAGCCTTCCCACATCCTAACTATCCTACACGTACCGAGAATAAGCATGCCTTGAATCTTGAGGTTGTATTGCGAAACGGTAAGATGGTGACCTTCGATTTCGATGTTACCGACCAGGTTAAGTCACAGCCTCATGGTGGTGTTATCGTTGTTCGTGACATTGAGATCGACGAGGAGGTTGCTGTTGAGGGTTCAGGTGCTTTCGATGTTGAGGTTGACGACTGGGGACCATACGAGGATGTCGAACTTCCATTGTAGTATACCTATATTTATATAAGAAACAATTCACAATAATTTATTAACTTATAAACTTACAATAATGAAAAAACTTCTATTTGGCGTATTTGCTGTTTTGGCAATGATCGCATGTAATAGAGATGAGGTTGTAGACGTACAGCAGTCATCATTTATTACATTCGGAGATTCATTTGTTGAGGTTAAGACACGTGCAGCTGCGGATCCTAGCACTACAACTGCATCAATCTCTGCATTTGATGTATGGGGTTTCATTGGTCAGCCTTCTGGTACTGTTTTCAACAAGGAGCGTGTGACTAAGGGCGAGAATGGCTGGTCATACCAGAACCTTCAGTATTGGACTCCAGAGGATAAGTTCTATTTCCACGCTGTATCACCAGTTGATGATTCAAACATCGTTGTTGATACTAAGGAGATGAACACTGAGGGTTTGGGTAATATCGCCTTTACTAATGTTAATGGTACAACAGACCTTCTTTATGCAACATTGCCTATTGAGACTGGTAATGTGTTCCCATATTACGATGATGAGGTGACTTTGAAGTTTATGCACCTTTTGTCAAAGATTAAGTTCACTTTCAAGAATGGCTTTACTAACGAGAATACATCTTTGGTTGTAAAGAACATTAAGATCGTTAATGCTCCAGCTAAGGGTAATATCGATGTAAATAAGAGCCGTCTTGATTTCGTATGGAACCTTACACAGGGTGAGTTTACTGAGCTTGCTTTTGGTGACGTTAATGGTGGTAACCCAATGCCACTTTATAGTGCAGAGAAGGTTGAGAATGGTGTGTTCGATCCTGAGTGTGCTGTTGAGCGTTTGACTATTCCTGCTGATAATACACGTGCATACACTATCGAGTTCGACTTGGCACTTTACTATGGTGATCAGTTGGGTATGGAGAGCCATAAGGAGATTTGTCTTGAGGATCAGGCATTCGAGATTGGAAAGAACTATAACCTTGTAGCTACAATCAATGCTGAGAACTTCGCTGATGAGGCACTTAAGGCTATCGAGTTCGACGTTGTTGTTGAGGACTGGGTTGAGGGTGAGTTCACTGGTGATTTCCATGAGAAGCATCCAGAGGTACAGCCTGTAGCTCTTGCAACTCCAGAGGTTAAGACTGAGGTTGATGTTAACGTTGTTACTTTGACTTGGAACGCTGTAGAGGGTGCTTCTCACTACACTGTTCAGGTTGACGACGATGTTGAGGAGGTTGTTAATGACACTACTTACACATTCGAGGGTGACTACGAGGTTGAGTATACATTCACTGTTAAGGCTATCGCTGCTGATGCAGAGAAGAACCTTGACTCTGAGGCTGCAGTAGTAAAGGTTACTACTGAGGCTAAGCCACAGGAGCCAGTTGTTGAGCCTACTTACACTACAGTTGCTGAGTTCTTGGCAGCTTCAGTTGACGCAAATGTTGAATACACATTGAAGGGTACAATTACAGCAGTAGCAAATACTACATTCGGTAACTTCGATCTTACTGATGAGACTGGTACTGTATATATTTACGGTCTTAACTCTCCAGATGGTGCAACCAATAAGTATTGGGCAACTTCAGGTGCTAAGCTTGGTGACGATATCATCATCAAGACTGTTCGTGCTGAGTTTAATGGCTCTGCTCAGGGAAGCAACGCTAAGTTCGTTGAGCTTCTCCCAGGTACACTTGCATTCTGGTCATTCGATAAGGATAATGTAGTATTTGGATCTTCAGATGCTGCTGAGCAGACTGTAAATGTTGTTGCATACAACACAACTGAGGAGATCAAGGTTGCTTCAAACAACGCTCAGTTCTCAACTTCTTATGCAGATGGTGTTATAACAATCGTAGCTGCTGAGAATACGCTAACTGAGAAGATTGAGGGTATTGTTACTGTTACTTGTGGCTCTTTGTCTAAGGAAATTACTGTATCACAGGCTGCTTATGTTGAGCCTGGTCAGGGTCTTACTAAGGGTGAGCAGTATACATATACTTTCACAAAGTCAGTATTTAGCGCAAACGGCACAAAAGCTCTTGGTGACTTGAACTGGACTGTTGCTGGTGATGGTGGTTACTGGGGCTGGGATTCTCAGAACGGTAAGGGTCAGCAGTTTGGTTCAAGTAATAAGCCTTATACAGCTTTGACAATCTCTACTGAGGATTATACAGAGGGTGTAGAGACTATTACTCTTACAACTTCTGGTGCAAGTAGCACAAATGCAAAGGTTGAGGTATATGTTGGTGGCGTAAAGCTTGGTCAGACAGTTAGTCTTGCTACAACATCGAAGGATTACACATTCTCAAATAATGGTGAGATTCTAGCAGGTAAGATTGAGCTTAAGTACACTCAGACTTCAAAGAAGGCTATTTATCTTAAGGGTATTACTATTAACTAATACACTATATTGGCTATAGGCGTTTGATCGCGCCTATAGCTCCAAAACCGTCATTCCGAGGAGCGGAACGACGTGGGGATCTACCGCTGTGATGATACAGCGAACAAAATGACAAAGGAAGATTGCCACGGGTCTAACGACCCTCGCAATGACGAAAGAAGAAAACGACAAAAACAAATAAATATTAACTAAACAAAATAATGAAAAAGCTTTTTACAATTCTTGCAGTAGCAGCCGCAATGGTTAGCTGTGCAAAGGAGGATGTTGTGAGCGTGCAGGAGCCTGCGCAGATAGCATTCGATGGCGTATTCGTCGAGAATGCTACACGTGCAAACGACCCAAGCACAACAACAAACAACATCGAGAACTTCTACGTATGGGCAGTGATGGATACCGAGCTCGGTATCGTGTTCGATGACGAGGAGGTTAAGAGAAATGGCTCACAGTGGTCATACATGCAGACTCAGTACTGGGCACCAGGTCACGACTACTACTTCTCTGCTATCGCTGGTGATCGTTCAAATGACCAGATTGTGCTCGACCTCGGCGCAGAGCATAAGAAGGGTATGGCAGTAGCAGGTCTTGGTACGGCTACATTCACAAACGTGAATGGTACTAACGACTTCCTCTATGCTGAGTATAACACAACTACTCCTGCGGAGATCACTTCTAAGCCAGCAGCTGTTAAGTTCACTTTCGACCACCTTCTTTCAAAGGTGAAGTTCACTTTCGAGAATGGTTTCTATAACGATAACAACACTGTTGTTGTCAAGAACATAAAGATGGTAGTTCCACAGACTGCTAACATCGACCTTACTCAGAACACTTACGCATGGACAGGTCACGAGGGTACTACAACACTTTCTATGGGTCACATGGCTAACGGCGCAAAATTGGCGATGGCTCAGTCAGCATCTTCAGACAACGAGCGTTTGACTATCCCTGCAGGTGCTGCTCAGGAGTACATCGTAACTTTCGACGTTGAGCTTTGGATGGGTGAGGTTTTGGCTACTACATCATCTAAGACAATCAAGATCTCTGGCGTTGAACTTCTCCCAGGTCGTGCATATAACTTCAAGGCTGAGATCAACCACCAGAACGTTGACGAGAACCCATTGTTCGAGATCGAGTTCGAGGTTGAGGTTAACGAGTGGGTAAATGCCGGTGACGTAGCTCTTGAGGGTGCAAACGTTTAGACAGCTGAGGAGCTTGCTGCAGCGTTGATGGCTGATGGTACACCTATCACAAGTGAGGTTTTGATAAACAAAACTTACTTCCAGTGCAGCAACTTTAGCTATAAGTTCCAGTAAGGAAATGCTTTTACCTATAGGGGTTTGATTACCCCTGTAGGTTCAAATGATAACCGTCATCCCGAGGAGCGGAGCGACGTGGGGATCTACCGCTGTGATGATGCAGCGAACGGCACAAATGAAGATTGACCTTCGGTCTTCACTGCTCCGCCAAGGCATAATTCAAACAAGTTTGATTCTGCCCTTGGCTTAATCGCAGCGTTGCCATGGGTCTGACGACCCTCGCAATGACGAAGAAAAACAAACGTAGATTGCCACGGCTTAACAGCCTCGCAATGACGGAAAAAGAAAAACACAAACAAAAACCAAATAACCAAACAATATTTTGTTTATTTACTAATTTTTAACTTACAATATTTATGAAAAAACTTTTCGTATCTGTACTTGCTATCGCGGGTTTGGTAGCATGTAATACAGACGAGGTGGTTCGAGAGAAGTTGAATGATGCTATTTCATTCGATACTTTCGTGGAGAATGCCACTCGTGCTGACAATGTAAGTACTACAGCAGCGACTCTTGAGGAGTTCAGCGTATGGGCTTACATGACTAACGAGACTGGTATCGTTTTCAACGATGAGCTTGTTAGCAAGAATGGCGACGCTTGGTCTTACAGTAACACACAGTACTGGTTGCCAGGCAACGCTTACTCTTTCGCTGCTTTTGCTGGTAACCGTAAAGATGTTGAGGGCCTTCCTGTTGATGCTGCAATGGCTGGTAATGGTCTTGGTACTATCACTTTTACTAACGTTGAGGGTGCTAACGACATTCTTTACGCTCAGAACTACGTAGAGTCTGCTGTTGCTGATCAGACTCCAGTATTGTTCCAGTTTGATCACCTTTTGTCAAAAGTTCGTTTCACTTTTGCTAACGGTTTTGCTAACGATAACAACACAATCAAGGTGTTGAACATTGCAATGACATCTGCTGAGAAGGCTACTCTTGACCTCTCTACTGAGTCATTCGCTTTTGTTGCTGACGCTGCTTACGTATGGGAGAATCATCAGGGTACTAAAACTCTCTATTTCGGTAACATGGGTAATGGTGATAATCTTGGTATTGGCAAGAAGGAGATTTCTGACGAGGATCGTTTGGTTATCCCTGCAGGTGAGGACTATGAGTACGTTGTTACTTTCACAGTTGAGGTTTACAACGGTGCTGTTAGAGGTTTGACAAAGGATATGACTGTTACTATGTCAGGTCTTGAGCTTGTTGCTGGTCACGCTTACAACTTCGTTGCTACTATTAACCAGGAGAACTTGCACCTTAACGCTATCGAGTTCCAGGTTGAGGTTGACGAGTGGGTTGAGCACGAGTACAATGTCGGTGCTGTTCAGGAGACTGTTAAGTTCGTTGGTTCTGTAGAGTAACTTCAGACTGTATTGGACGCTGATGAGGGTTTGAAGTAATTTGCTCAATATTGCTTATAGGGGTTTGATCGCCCCTATAAGCCCTAAGGTCCCTGAAAACGGCTGAAAATAGGCTTAAAAACAGGGTGAAAAATAAGTGAGAAAAGAGTGCTAAAAACTTGATAATCTGACAAATAATTTGTATACTTGTAGAGTATTAGGTTGGCAAAAAAAAGGTTCTTTTGAGGATAAACAAACCGTCATCCCGAGGAGTGGAGCGACGTGGGGATCGCCGCTGTGATGATGCAGTGAACGATACAAAAGAAGATTGACCTTCGGTCTTCACTGCTCCGCCAAGGCATAATTCAAACAAGTTTGATTCTGCCCTTGGCTTAATCGCAGCGTTGCCACGAGCCTTGCGGCTCTCGCAATGACGAGGAGCAGACCCCTCGCAATGACGAAAGATGAAACCAAAAACAATTAACAAATAATAACAAAAACTTAAACAACTATGAAAAAACTTTTTACAATTCTTGCAGTAGCTGCCACATTGGTTAGCTGTGCAAAGGAGGATGTTGTGAGCCAGGCGGCTCCTGAGGCTATCGGCTTCGACAACGCTTTCGTCGACAACGCAACTCGTAGCGAAGACGACCCAAGCTACACAAACGACAACCTCTTCGACAATTTCCAGGTTTATGGTTTCGTTGAGGGTCAGCCACTTTTCAACGCTGAGAACAACGGTGTAACAGTTTACAAGAATGGAGGAACCTTGACAGAGACTGATTATGCGGGTCAGACAACAACTACATGGAAGTATGCTGGTACTCAGTACTGGATTCCTGGTGCAGATTACAACTTCTCTGCTGTGGCTCCTGCAACTGGCTGGACAATGACTAAGGCAACAGCTGAGGGTACAAAGCTCTCTTTTGAAAATGATGGTAAGCACGATATCCTTTATGCTCAGACTGCTACTATCGAGGGTAAGCAGAGCGGTAACGTGGCTGTAGGCTTCACTTTCCGTCATATCCTTTCAAAGGTTAAGTTCTCGTTTTTGAATAACTACAATGCTGATAACACTGTTCTTCAGGTTCGTGATATTACTGTTCACAATGCTGTTCACGAGGCTAGTGTAGAGCTTACTGCAGAGAATACAACTTGGTCTGGTTGGATTGGTCAAATTAGTGCCATTAAGTTTGGTAATGCTGCTGAAGCTTCAGCTAATGCAGTAGAGTCTTTTGACTATGAGGCTGAGGTTGAGTCTTACAATGAGCTTCTTCTTATCCCTTACAACTATGGTGCAAATACTCATGAGAAGCTTCGTGTATCATTTGTATATGATATCGTAGTTAGCGGTGAGGTTGTAGCTACTTTCAAAGTTGAGCCAGAGGTTACTGTTAACCTTGAGCCAGGTAAGGCATACGACTTCAAGGCTACTATCACTCCAGGTGAGCCTATCGAGTTTACAGTTACTACTATTACTGACTGGGATAACGATCACGATGGTAAGGAGAATACAGCAGACGGTGATACTGATGGCGATGAGCAGGTAGAGACTACTATTCCTCAGAATAACTAATAAAAAACTATAACTATGAAAAAACTACTTTTTGCAGCGGCTGCCATTGTAGCAATGGCATCGTGCGCTACTGACGATGTGGTATCACGTCCTGCAGGTGCAGCAATCGAGTTCAACGATGCTTTCGTTGAGAACTCTACACGTGCTGCGGATATCGACGCCGAAAACCTCACTAACTTCGGTGTATATGGCTCGGTTGTAAATAGCTCTAACCAGCAGGGTATGATCTTCGCAAACCAGGTGGTAACAAAGACTGCTTCGGGCTACACATACACTCCTGCGCAGTACTGGATTGCAGGTGCAAAATACGATTTCGTAGCATTTGCACCATATCAGAGTGGTGCTGATGCGACTTGGACATACGCTCCTGCTGTCGGTACAGCTGCCGAGAATGGTACTATCACCTTCGACAACGCTAAGGCAGGTGCTAATCAGGATTTCTTGTTCGCAGCAACTTCGTGCGAAACTCCTGCGAGCATCACTACAGCTCCAGCTCCAGTGGCATTCACATTCAACCATATGCTCTCACGTGTGAAGTTGTCTTTCACTAACGGCTTCCAGTCTAACGGCAATATCAAGCTCGTTGTGAAGAACGTACATATCACTAACACTGCGGCTGTAGGTACTTTGTCTGTAGCAAAGGCAGAGAGCGCTACTGCGGCTGCTGTTGCTGCTGATTGGACAACTGTTGCAACTAATAACAATTTGGATGTTACATTCGGTGATGTTGCGGCTGCAGCACAGCTCGCAGAGGCTGGTTCTGGTTCAACAACACACTTCTACGTTATCCCAGCAGAGAGAGAGTACAACATTACTTTCGATGTTGATCTTTATCAGGCAGGTGTACACCTCGATACTTACCACCGTTCTGCAAAGGTTACTGTAGACTTCACACGCGGTATGAGCTACGACCTTAAGGCTACTCTTAATCAGACTAACACATCTGACGAGGGTCAGCTCTATCCTATCGAGTTCACTGTTACAGGCGTAGAGAAGTGGGATAACAATCCTGATACTCCAGAGGAGGATTGGACCGACGTAAATGCTACTGTCAACGACTAATATTCGGGGCATAAGGGGGTGATACTCCTTATGCTCACTACGGCGGAAACGCACAAAATAGACTTAAAAAATAATAACAAAAACTTAAACAACTATGAAAAAGCTTTTTACAATTCTTGCAGTAGCAGCCGCAATGGTTAGCTGTGCAAAAGAGGAGGTCGTATCATTCGACCAGGGCGAGGCAATCGAGTTCGGCAGCTTTGTAGACAACGCAACTCGTGCAGAACAGGCAACTGACCCATCGTACACAACTACTGGAGAGAATCCTAACCTTACATCATTCAATGTTTATGGCGCAGTTAATGGCGTAAACATCTTCAATGGTAATTTGGTTGAGAAGAAAACTGCGGGTTACGGTGATGTTTGGTCTTTGACAGGTTCTAAGCAGTATTGGATTGATGGCGCAGATTATGAGTTTGTTGCTGTTGTTGATGGTAATAAGAAGGTTGGCGAGAATGTTATTACAAGTACTACTCTTGATGCTAACTCTGGTATTCCTACATCTATTACCTACAATATTGATGGCGCAACAGACCTTCTTTGTGCACATGTAGTAAGAGAAGATAATACAGACAAAAGCGTTGTAGCTTTTAATTTTACTCACCTCCTTTCAAAGGTTAAGTTCTCTGTAACAAATACAACTGATGCAGCTGCAAATAACTACCGTATTGTGCTTACTGAGGCTAAGATTACTGGTGTTTATTCAACAGGTTCTTATGGTGTTGCTACAAAAGCGTGGACAGCATCATCTACTACAGATTATACCCTCGAGAACCTTACTATTAATAGCAACGCTACACAGTATCATTCATCAGAGGTATTGCTTATCCCTGGCAACAATGTAGGTGTTGTTGTTAAGGCTAAGGTTCAGGCTACAGCTGATGGTCAGAACTGGAAGGATGTGTCTACTATCGAGAAGACCTTTACAAATGTTCTTGGTACAGATGGTAAACTTGTAGCTAACAATGCTTACCACTTCGCTGTAACTTTGGGTATTGGTACAGAGATTCAGTTCACTGCTACAACAATGCCAGAGTGGGGTAATGGTAATACCCACGATTCTGACAGCGATACTGTGAACGATTACATTCCTTTGCAGTAATCCTCATTTTGTAATTCCCACTAACTTAAAAGTTTAGATTTAGTTATGAAGAAGATATTTTTTGCAGCTATTGCACTTGTTGCGCTTGCATCATGTGCTAAGGAGGAGTTTGTTAGCGTAAACCGTCAGGCTATCTCCTTCGGCGAGGCTTTCGTTGACAACGCAACCCGCGCAGATTATAGCGATGGTCAGGAACTTACTACTTTCGACGTATTTGGTACAGTTACAGGTACTGCAGGTACTGTAAACATCTTTGCTGGTATTCCAGTAATAGGTACTGTAGGTGCTGCTACTTGGTCTTATGATCAGCAGTATGCTCAGTACTGGATTCCAGGTGCTGACTACAACTTTGCAGCTGTTGTAGATGCAGATGGTGTTGGCACAAGTACTGCTACTGCTACTTATGGCATGCCTACTACTCTTACTTCTACTGCTGATGCTACTACTGGTGTGCGCAATGATTTGTTGTATGCTGAGGCTCATGTTGAGGATGCTGCTGCTGATCAGGGTGTTGTAGACTTTACTTTCTTTCACCTCTTGTCAAAGGTACGCTTCACTGTTACTTCAACTGCACAGGGTGGTTACTATCACGAGGTAACAGGAATTAGTGTTAGCAGCTTTAAGACAGCTACTTTCACACTTGATAATGCTATAACTCCTGCTACTATCGATGGTGGTACATGGGCAGCTGATACTGCTGATACTAATGCATTGAGTGTTCCTTTCGCAGATATTGCAGAGGTATCAAGCACAAATGGTACTACAGGTGTTTCTAACGCAGATATGCTCCTCGTGCCAACAGCTGCTACTTACAACGTTACATTCACTGTTGAGTTGTACAAGGGTACTACTAAGCTCGGTACAGAGACTAAAACTATCCCTGTTGAGAAAGACCTCCTTAAGGGTAATGCATACAACTTCACTATCGCTTGCTCTGTTGGTAACCCTATCCAGTTTAGTGTTACTAACAATCCTACATGGAATAGTGATATAGATGGCGATGGTGATGTTGATGCAAATGATAATGTGAAAATTGACTAGTAATTTACTTTCAATTTACCACTATTGGCTATAAGGGTTTGATCGCCCTTATAGCCCCGAATGAAGAAAATAAAATAAAACAATATGAGAAAGTTAATTTTAACAATTTGTGTTGCCGTGGCACTGCTTGGGTGTACAAAGGAGCCTAATCCTGTTGCTCCTTCGGCGCCTGGTGCTATCAGCTTCGATAGTGTCGACACGCGTGCTGATGCTGGTCTTGCCGACATCCAAGCCAATGGCTTCGGTGTGTGGGCGTTTATGACCAACACTGCGCAGACTAACTATCCATTGATGTCAAACCGTCATGTGACGTATGCAGGTGGAGAGTGGAGCTACGAGCCTCTTGAATATTGGGTTGATAATACAGTATACTCATTCGTAGCGGTATATCCTTATGCTGAAAACCCTACAAACATCGCGGTGGAGAATGGCGTTGTGAAGTTAAGTGTTGCCGAGACACCATCCGATACAGACTGGCTCGTTGCAATAAATGGTGCTGATACAAATGTTGAGGGCTTTAACACAACGGTGCCTGTGTCATTGCAGTTCCAGCACGTATTGACAAGCGTAGGCTTGAATATCTGGCGCGATGGTGGTAAGCACCAGAACGACGATATGCGAATTACAAAGGTTACGCTTAGCGGTATGCACAAGGCAGGTAGCCTATCATGCAATTCTGATACGTGGACGTATACTACAGATAAGTTGACCCAGGAGTATACAAATAGCAACCTCTCGGATAGTGACAATATCGGTGCGTATACAGTGGATGAAAATGGCACTATTACGACAGGTGGTACGCCATGTGATCCTTTTGGTGATATGATGTTGTTGCCTCAGACGATTAACGACTCAAATGTTGTGTCGCTTAAGATTGAGTATGAGCTTAAGCTCAATAACGCGACAACATGGACAAAGGAGGAGTTAGAGGCTGTGTTGCCAGCTAAAACATGGAATGCAGGTAGCCGATACACCTACAATGTTGTGTTGTCACGCGTTACCGATATCACAGTATACTACATTTTGACTAAGGTAGACCAGTGGGGTACTCCACAGGTGGGTGGAACAGTTATCATTAAGTAATAGTAAGAAAAATGAGACGATTTAGCTATATATTTATTCTATTTGCATCGCTCTTCTGCGCTTGCAATGATAACACCATAGATCCAAGTGGTGACGAGCAGATTGTGGTGCCTACTAAGCCATATATCTACCTCGATGCCGCTGTTAGTACGCGCGGTACTTTGGTTGAGGGTACTACGCTTCCTGATAACTTCGGCGTTTATGGCTTCACCTATGCTTTTAACAACGATTGGGACACATATAAGGTAACAGCAAAGCCTAATGTTTTTGCTACAGCACCACAACATGTAACCTATAGTAATGGTAGTTACAAATATAATCCAATAAAGGAGTGGGATGGTGGAAAGTATACATTTTTTGCATTCTATCCATCAGACCTCAATGTTAGTGATGGAAATGTTGAGGGTACTCCTTATTTGACTTATTCTCCAAACTTTAACAATGTCGGTAACCATATTGATGTCATGACTGCAATGTTTGAGGATACCAGTCTCAGCAGTAGCCCATACGTATATTTCGATTTCTACCACCGTCTTTCGGCTGTAGATGTCGTAGCTATGAACTTCTACGAGCATAACTATCAGGGTGATAATGACACAATGGTTTCTGAAAAGATTGTTATTGAGTTAGTTGGTCTCTCGCTTGCATTTGAAAACGTGCAGTACAAGACGGCTAAGATATATATGGATAAGCGTATTCCATCGGAGCGCACTCTTGCAGATGCTGGCACTAATCCTTCTTATCCGATTTATACTGAAGGCTCAGGTTATGCATTGGCTATTGATTATAATACTGATTCAACACTTAAGCCTATAACAGCTTTCTTGGGTAAATCTATGATCTTTATTCCACAGGAGAATAATGATCTTACGGTGACAACAAATATTTCTTATAGAAAGCGTCGTCCTAATGGTGAGTATTTGATTGACGAAACCGATAACAACAATGTCTTCACCGTAACGAAGACCACTCCTTTCAACCAACCGTTGAAGGAGGGTAGCCGCTACTTCTTGCAGATGACCTTCACATCGTCGGCTGTCTCTATCTCTATTATCACCTCTGACGAGTGGGATGATATCGAAGTAGATTACGAATTTGAGTAAAAAGTATAAACCATGAGATATCTACAATTTTTAGCAGCATTTGTTGCGCTTATCCTTGCAACTGCTTGCGTTCATTCAGAAGTTGACGATAGACCTCTCGTCTCGGCTGGCTCAAATGGTCAGTTGCAGGTTGTGGGTCGTATCACTCAGTATGCCGACTGCGATGTTGCCACACGCTCAAAGAAGGATGGCGACGAGCCTAAGGTGACATCTATGAGCTTGGCGTTGTTCCCTATCCAGGATGGTGCTATCGGCAACTGCGCCTACTACGAGTATAAGGAGGGCGGTAGCATCGTATTTGTTGTCGACCGCCATGACGATGTTTTCAAGAACTATGCTGATGGCACAGCCTTCGCGATGTATATCTTTGCGAATATGCAGGATGCTGAGGGCTTCCCTACCACATCGGAGGCTGGCGCAGGTAAGTCTTTGGATTATTTCAAGGGATTTGCTCATACCGTGTCTGTTGATGTCGAGAATGTGCCTGAGAATGGCTTTCCTATGATGGGCTCTATTGGTGATAATGTTAGTGCTAACGATCGTGACGGCAAGACACTTATTCTTAAGCCTGCAACATCTGCAAGCAACCCTGATGGTCTGCCAATGATTAACGGTACGGCTACCGATAACCTTGAGATTCCTCTCAAGTCGGTGTATGCTAAGTTCTCGTTTACTATCAGCTCAAAGCCAGACCAGGAGATTGTGGGTAACAAAGCACCTCGTTTCGACCTTATTAGCTACACTGTGCATAATGTTCCTACGACTGTCGATTCCGATTCATCGACAAATAGCGACACCGCTGACGCTGTAATGGAGAATACTACCGATAACGTTATCTCTGGTAAGTATGCTCAGGGTGCTACTGTCGCTACGTTCGACTTCTATCTCCCAGAGCGATACCTCACACCTGCAACGGAGGACATTAATGAGGTATTGCCTAATGAGCTAAAGAAGGGTTCATACGATGAGGTTGTCGATAAGGATCGCGACGGCTACCGCGACGAGGACGAGAAGTATCACCAGCGATTTAAGAACAAGTTGCCTGGCGATGATCAGAAGGCTACATACATCACCATCACTGGTAAGTACACCGACCACCAGGGTCATGTCTACGATGTTAACTATAACATCTATTTGGGCGGTAACAACACCACTGACTTTAATGTTATACGTAATACACACTATATCAATACTGTCACTATTCGTGGTATCACCAACTCCGATGACCAGGCTCTCAACGAGGATGGTATTGCTATCGACTGGCGTGTTGATGTGGAGCGTTCGTCGCCTCTTGTTATCAACTTCCGTCGCGAGACACTCCTCGATGCTCACTACGAGGTGCGTCCTTTGCGCTTGCGCCTTGTGGGCGAGTCTATCCCTACTGGCACATCTGCTACCGTAGAGATTCTCAACGCCGACGGCACAGCTAATGATATTCCAGGATGGATTCGCTTAGAGGCAAGCGGTAGCTCATCAGACCATATTACCTCTGGCGTCTCTGCGGGTAAGCGTAAGTACTTTACTACCGACCTTGTGTCTGAAACACTTAAGGACGGCACAACTCTTAGCTTTACTAACCTATCTAGAGAGAACTCGACTTTGTGGATCTATGTTGATGAGAATACCGATACCAAGTCGCGTGCTGCTATCGTTCGCATTACCTACGAAGATGATGCTAATGGAAGTACCGCTAAGGACTTTAAGATTGTGCAGAATGGCTTGTATCAGGTTGTAGGTGCTTATAGTGGTAATACCTACTACATCGAGCAGTATGAGGAGTACCTCTACAACTACGATGCTGAGGAAGACTACGGTCAGACCGAGTGGACAGGTATGCAATGGGGATTGAATAATGTTCAGCTCTCAAAGGAGCATAACTCTTTCCATATCGACGAGAATAATGCTGAATGGAATAGCTACGTACAAAATACAGACCTTCTTAAGTACGATTTCTATATCGGAAAGTATGATACGTTTGTAGATAGTAATAATATTACTGTTCACAACTATGCAGGACAGCATTTTACAAGTGAAATTTTCGAGAATAGCAATGGCAATGTAAAGGAGCTTACTATGGCAGAGCAGCCAGATGGAGCTGTAGAGTATTGCTACAACCGAAATAAGAGAGATGCAAATGGTAAAGTTGTCAAGGTAGAGTGGTATCTCCCTTCTGCTGACGAGTTGGAGGATTTCATTGTGCCTGCTTATAGCTCGTTCAAGGAGTTCCAGGATAACTACTACTGGACCTCACAGCCTGCATATATTAGAAATGCGTTCTATTATCAGTATCGTTATGGTAGCAGTAGATATGATGGTGAGATTGAAGATGCATACGCTTTCGTATCATACGAGGATAATACGAAGTATGCGCGTGCTACAAAGGTTGTTGCTTTGGGAGGTGATCAATATGCCTTTGCATTAAGTGGTCTGAAAAAAACTCCTGATCAAACTCATGCTATGGATGACAACTGTATAAGTCAAAATGCACAACTTTTGGATGGTAGCTATTTCAATGTTATGTATGGCTGGTATAGATGGAATACTGGTACAGAGGAGGTGACATTCACAGGCGATGAACATTTTAATCCTATAAAAGATTACAATAGTTATGGTTCGCGAATTCACGTCCATAATGGTCACTTGTATGATATGATTCAGGAGGGTTATCATCTTCGTACAAAGTCTAACCGTGTGCGTTGTGTCCGCAAGGATCCAGCTGCTGTCGAGGAGGAAGAGCCAACTATCGTTGTGGATGTAACATCTCACCGTTGGGAGGATAAGAATATTAGCAATATAACTAGTGAGAAGATTAACTTTGTCTTAGTCAATAATACTATTAAGTTATATGTGACTGTATCGTCAAATGTCGTACCTACAAGTGTTAAGATTGGTGGCACAAATGCCACTAAATATGCGACATCGGGCAACACAACTACTTGGACTGTCGAGAAGACGTGGAATTCGAGAGGTGTTAAGACTATGCAGGTAGATGTAAATGTTGGAGATACTACTTATTCCGAGAATATTAGCGTATCAGTTGCAAGCGTTAGCTCTAATGCAGCTACTTCGCTCGATGAGAATAGTATGTATGTGATGAGAAATACACAATACACAGCTCAATATCTAACAACGTCGGGCAATAATGTGGCAGCATCATCAGCAAATGCTACTGTAGACTATTATGGTCTTGTTAAGGTCGAGGGTGACAGCAAGATTAAGAGTGTTGTTAAGAGTACGTACTTCACTGGAACTGATGGAAATGTATCGTTCAATACTAATGGTAATGGTACAAGCTATAGTATAAATAAGAGTAATAATAATAGCTATTATACAATATCGTATTCAAATTATTACCTTAAACAGACAGGTAACACTAGTGTCGTGATGCAAAATCGTAATAGTGGCAATAATCGCTGGTATTTCTATGAAGTTACGATACAATAGTAGATATACCAAGTTTGCGTTATAAAACATTAATTACCAAGAGGGTGCATCAGTAGATACACCCTCTTTTTTGTCCTTGCGAGGGTAGAGAATAGGTAGTAATAGGGATAATGGGTAAAGAATACCTATCACTACCCATAAATACCTATTATTACCCAAAATTACTTTTCCCATTTCCGTAGGGCAACATTATTTATTCGCAATTGAAACAGATATAGTTAATGTGAAAATATTGTGCAAAATTATTCGAGGGATTTGACTTTTTTTGAAAATTTATTTATATCTTTGTGTTAAAGAAAAAAATCTCAATCATGAAGCGTTGTAATAATTGCGGTTGGTTCAACCTCGACTCTGTGACACATTGCGAAAAATGTGACGAGGAGTCTTTTGAAATGGTAGTAGAAACACCTCAGGAGAATAGCACTCCTGCGGAGGAGAAGGTGGCAGAGGTAGCGGTGAGCGAGCCTGAGCCTAAGGCTGAGTGTGTGGCTGTAGAGCCTGAGCAGCCTCAGCAGTGCTGTGAGGAGGTTAAGGAGCCAGAGCCTGCACCAGAGGTGAAGCCTAAGAACAACTTTGCAAATGCAACAGTAGCTTTCGGAAGTGCTGCCGCGCCTAAGGTGGAGGTGGTGTCAAAGCCTCAGAATCCAAAGGCGATGAAGGCAACGGTAATGGATGCTTCATCGGTATTGGAGAGCATGGCGTCTTCTGAGCCAGAGAAGCCAGCAGTGGCTGAAGCTCCTGTGGCAACGTCAAGCTGTCACAAGTGTCGCTATCCGATAAGCGGAAATGTGGAGTATTGCCCTAACTGCGGTGCTACAATACGTAATAACAACCCTCGTGCGACGGTGAGAACACAGCCTTTGCAGGGTGATATCAGTGCTACGGTATCTGAGCAGTCGGCGGGATTCGATCCTATGAAGACCGTGGCTCTCGGTGCTGAAGCTCCTGCAAAGCCACAGGCTCCAGCAGCGTCGTCGAGCAACCTTAAAGCTACGGTGCGTGATGTGCCTGAGGAGCTAATCGTGGATAACAAGGAGTGTTACAAGTTGGTGCCTGTAGATGCTATTGGCGATCCTATCATCGAGCTAACGCTTGATACAGAGGTGGTTATTGCAGGACGTAGATATAAATTCCAGAAGTAATGATACATTCGTCACACATAGATGCCACGGTAGTGCCAGGTAGATGCGACTGCAAGGCGGGTGATCTCGTTGCCTCGCGTTACATTGTGGAGAAGGCTCTTGGTGAGGGCTCGTTTGGTGTTGTTTACAAGGTGAAGGATAATGCTGGTAAGCCTTGGGCAATGAAGCTCCTACGTCTGTGGGATGTCCCTTCAACCATACGTCAGCCACTTATCAGCCGCTTCGAGATGGAGTATAAAACAAGTTGTATCAAGAGTAATAACCTTGTACACTCTGTCGATTTTGGCTATCTCAACGGCAATCCATATATCGTCATGGAGTTCTGTTCGGGCGGCGACCTTACAAAGATGATTGGCGCAAAGAACGTGGATTATGAGCGTATCGCATGTGATGTGTTGAATGGTCTCCACGACTTACATATTAATGGTAAGGTGCATCGCGACCTTAAGCCCGAAAATGTGCTCTTCAAGGAGGATGGCACGGCTGTGCTCACCGACTTTGGTATCAGTGGCGATAGAAATAAGCGAATGACCGAGCGCAATATCTTTGGTCGTCCAACGCAAATATTTGGTACATATGCATATATGCCTCCAGAGCAGGTTAATCGCGCACGTGGTAATAGCACGGTGTTGCCAACAACTGACCTGTTCTCGTTTGGTGTGATGATGTATCAGATTTTGACCGGCGATTTGCCTTTCGGTAAGCTGGAGGATCAGAACGACTTGGTATATTATCAGAAGCGTGGTAAGGCAGGAGAGTGGGATAGAATGAAGCTCTTGTCGTTGCCTCATGCTAGAGCTTGGGATACTCTCATTTCACGTTGTTTGGTATCTGATTTTAAGAACCGCATCAGCTCAGCGCAGGACGCTATAGCATTGGTGCCACGTCAGAGCCAGCGATTTGAGACCGTAGCCATGCCTTCAAGTGCACCACAAACGCCACAAAGTGCTGTTAATCAGCCTAATGTTCAGGGGCAGTCACCAACAACTCGCAAATCGCAGGATAAGTGCTTGCAGGTGATGCAGGGTAAGGAGTTCGGAAAGGTTTATAACCTCACAAAGCTTATCGCCGAGAGTGGACGTAGATTGTTGACTATCGGTCGTGGTGATGATAACTCAATCATGATTGCTGACTATGATGAGTCATACATGTCGCGTAAGCATTGCACCATCGAGAATTTGGGTGGCTCATATTGGCAAATACGTGATGGTCAGTGGGATGGCGAGAGCGGAGCATGGCGAAACTCAACAAATGGCACCTATGTAAACTCCGAGGAGATAGCTGCAAATGGCAAGTTACTTAATAATGGAGATATTATCACTATAGGTGACGTTAAGCTAAAATACGACTACGAAAACATTTAATTTATAAACTTTAAAACTTTAACCAAAAACTATTTTTATGGAGACAAACTACAAAAGAACCGTAGCTGGCTCGGTAGGAGCTGGTGTGGCAGCTGTCTTTAATGCTTCAGGTCGTCAGTACTATATCTTGGAGCACAAGACTGAGTCTTTGTATCACCATGTTGGTGAGTCTCAGAAGATTATCGTTGACCAGGTAGAGTTGGGTCGTGACTCAGCTTGTCAGGTACGCTTCGATGAGTCTTTCGAGACAGTTAGCCGTCGTCATGCGGCAATCGTTAAGGATGGTGAGAACTGGAAGATTATCCCTATCTCTCAGACTAACTCAACTCTTGTTAATGGTCAGCCTATCGTTGCTGAGCAGCTCTTGAATTCTGGTGATGAGATTCGCCTCTCTTCTAAGGGCCCTCTTATGGGCTTCATCATTCCACAGGGCAAGCAGAGCTTGGTAAGCAGCATCGGTATGACTGAGCGTCTTAGCCTCTTCCGTCAGCAGGCACTCCGTCCATATAAGCGCGGTTTGTGGGCTTTGGCTATTATTCTTATTCTTGCAGTTGCAGGTCTTGTAGCTTGGAACTTGTGGCAGGCAGATAAGTTCTCTAAGGTTCTTGATGAGAAGCAGGCTCAGATTGAGCAGGTTCAGGAGGATCTTACAGCAAGCGATGAGCTTATCAATGAGCTTAGCGATGAGTTGGTTAAGGCTCAGAACGCTTCAGCAGCTGAGCGCGCACGCGTAAAGCAGCGTTTGGAGGAGGCTCAGGCAGAGCGTGATGCATTGCTCCAGGAGGCTGAAAACCTTAAGCATGACCTTGACAATGCAAGAATTCAGGCAGAAGCTGCAGGTGAAGATGTTGTGAATGCTAATGCAAGAATTGATGCTCTTCAGCAGAAGCTTGAGAATGTAGAAGAAAAGCAGGAGACAAAACCTCAGCCAGTAAATGATAAGGATGATATTAGCAACTTCATTAAGAAGGATGCTAAGAAGCCTGTAATCAAGAAATAAGACTAAAATTATAACTTAAACTTTTAAATTATTATTACTATGAAACGTTTTACAGCTATTTTGGTTGCATTGGTTGCAATGTTCACATTTGCAGGTGAGGCTAATGCTCAGTCACGCAATGATGTAGTTATTCCTTACGAGCACCTCTCTTTGGATGCTTCTTTCAAGCAGTTTAAGAAGGCAAGCAAGGTTAACCAGATTGAGATTCTTACATACCTTGTTTCTCGCGCAAATGAGGAGTATCTTAAGTGCACAACACTTGATGATTTGTATACAGTAAAGGAGAACTTGGAGACTATTAAGTTCTACAACCGTTACGCTAAGCAGGCATCTATCGCTGTTGCTAATGCTATTCGTAAGCTCGATCGTGATATTATTCAGACTGAGGCTGAGATTAAGGGTATTTCTCACATTGATAGAGGTACTTCAGCTTCATACATCGATCGTGGTCAGGAAGAATAATTAATCATTCTATAACCTGCTATAGGACTGCCCAATAAAGGGCAGTCCTATTAATAGCATTGCACTACTAATAAATAATAAATTTCGTATAGGATCACGTAGTATGAAACGTATTATCCCAATTATAATCTCCGTAATGGTCATTATGTTATCGTCGTGTGCTAACATGATGTGTAATAATGATGTGATTATATCATACAATGCACTCTCGCTAGATTCCTCTTATAAACAGTTTAAGAAGGCTTGTAAGGCTAATCAAATTGAGATTCTTCGTTATCTTTTGGATTGTGCAGAAGAAGAATTTGATGAGCAATCAAATCTTAAAGAGTTACTTAGAGTAAAAGAGAATATGCGAATAATTAAGTTTTATAATAGTAAGGCTAAACAGAATTCTATTTATATAACAAACGTTATTCGTGAATTGAGTACTGATATTTTGGAAGAGGAGGCAAAATATAGAGGTGTATCTTCCGTAGAAGGCGAATTACCTCAATATGTTGATAAAGGTCAGGATGAATAATTAGGATAGATACCAAATATTTTATATATAAGATAATTACTATGAAACAGTTAAGACTCTTTTTAGCTCCATTTGTTGCTTTAATCATTACATCATGCGGTGTTAATGCTCAGACAACTAACCCTCAGGACCAGTTAATGAACGATGTCGTTATATCATGGGATCAAATGATGTTAACAGCATCTCTTAACAAATTTATGAATGCAACAGGAACAAATCAAGATGAAATCCTTAGATTCTTGATTAATGAGGGCTACAATGAGATGAAACAGATAAACAGAATTAGCTCTGAGGAGGATAAAGAAGATGCTTTGTTGGAGTTTAATCGTAAACTGAAATACCTAAAACGATATTTTGAGGCATCTCGTAATAAGAATACATACGTGCTATATGATTTGGATACGCTCATGGAGAAATTCAATCTCTTAGTTGGTAATAATCCCGTCTATGTGGTGTCTCCGTTATAACATATATATATAATAGAAAATAATAACTCATAATTGTGAGGGAGATAAATGCTCCCTCACAATATAAATTATATACAATAATAAATTTTATGTCTGACGTTACCTTTAAAATGACCGTTGCGACGAATGTTGGTTTAGTGCGCAGCAACAACGAGGATAATTTTATTGTGTGTCCTAACCTAGATCAAGCTGACAATTGGTTCGCTCCACGCTCTTCAGACGAGGTTATCTCGCTTGGAGAGTTCGGTTGTGTTATGGTCGTAGCTGATGGTATGGGCGGAATGAATGCTGGTGAGGTAGCATCCGAGATTGCCGTAAATACAATAAAAGAGCAGTATTCGGTAGTTAAAGACTTCTCAAAAATCGCCGATTGTAGCAACCATATCGAGGCCTTCATGAAGAAAATTATCGTTGAGGCCGATAAGCAGATTAAAAAGAGGGTAAAGGAAGACCCCTCAACGCAGGGCATGGGAACGACTATCGTCATGGCTTGGATAGTTGAGGATGTTGCACATATTGCATGGTGTGGTGATTCACGTGCATATCTGTTTAATCGACAGTCGGGACTAAGTCGTTTGAGTAACGACCACTCTTATGTCCAGGAGTTAGTGGATTCTGGTAAGTTGGATCCTGAGTTGGCTTTCGACCATCCTAATAGTAATATCATTACTCGTAGTCTGGGTGATTCTCCAGTTAAGGCTCAGCCAGATTATGTATGTAGACGTTTGTCAGTAGGCGATTTTGTTATGTTGTGTACTGATGGTCTTTGTGGATTGTGTCGTGATGAGGAGATTATGGAGGTCCTCAATAGAGATTATCCATCGTTGGAAGATTATAGAAACCAACTAATTAATGCAGCATTTGAGGCTGGAGGTTATGACAATGTTACCATTGCAATCTTGGAGTGCTTGAAGGTTAAGGAGACATCTTTGGCAAATACGGTAGCTCCAACACAAATGTTTAAGAAGGCAAAGGTAGAGAAGGTTGAGAAGACACCAGAACCTAAGGAAAATGACGCAGCAGTATCTGAGGAGAATGTTGATAATAACACAGATGTTGCTCCAGAACCAAAGAAGAAACGACACGTCGGATTGTGGATTGTAATAATCATTCTGTTATTATTGATTGCAGCAGCTGTTGCAGCATACTACTTTGGTATAATAACAATCGACGACGCAAATAATATTAAGTTTAACCTGAACTCAATCTCATTGTGATATGAAATATTCTGAAGGATACTTGTTAGATAACCGATATCAGTTTGAACGATATATCGGAAGTGGTACGTTTGGTGAAGTGTGGGTGGCTGTGGATAAAGCCACTGATCTTGAGGTAGCAATCAAGGTGTATATCTCAATGGACGAGACTGGTTTCCAGGAGTTTAAAAAGGAGTTCCAGATATCATTTGAGCTTAATCATTCAAATTTGCTACATGCTAATTATCTTGGTGTTAATGCAGATGATAAGCGTCCATATTTGGTAATGCCATTCTGCCCTAATGGCTCAGTATCAAGCCATATAGGTAGCATGAGTGAGGCAGACTTGTGGCGTTTTATTCGTGACGTGGCATCAGGTCTTGCATATCTTCACTCTAAGAATCCTCCAATCATTCACCAGGATATTAAGCCAGATAATATCTTGATTCTAAGAAATGGAGATTTTGTAATCACCGACTTCGGTATCAGTAAGCAGTTGCGAGCAACGCTTAGAAAGAGTGCGAAGAGCCTCAACTCTGCAGGTGCGATATCATATATGGGACCTGAGAGATTTAGCAAGCAGTATCAGGCTGTTAAGGCGAGTGATGTTTGGTCTATGGGTGCATCTATCTTTGAGCTTGCAACTGGTGAGTTGCCATTCTGTGGTATGGGTGGTAGCCTCTTGAAGCAGGGTGCAGATATGCCAGAGTTGCCAGAGGAGTATTCTGAGACACTCAATATGGTATGTCAGGCATGTATGACAAAGGAAACATGGAATCGTCCTACAGCTCAGCAGATTGCAGATTTTGCAACAAAGTATATTAATGGTGAAAATCCTACACCTACATGGGTAAAGTCGACTGAAGTAGCTCAGCCTACTCAGGCAGCACCTGCGGTTGAGGAGAAGAAGCCAGAGCCTACGCCAGAGCCCGCACCTGCACCTACACCAGAGCCAGCGAAGAACAAGCGTGGTAATATGAATATGACAGTGGTAGCGTCGCAAAATGTGGAGCCAAACGTTGAGACTCCAGCAGCTATGCCACGATTTATATCATCGCAGGAGGAGCAAAAGAGCAATATTCCTGCTTGGGTATGGATTGTTGTTGGATTGGCAGGCGTGCTATCAGGATTCGTAATCAACTATATTATGTAGTAAGATGAAACTTAGGACACTAACAATTATTTTGGTTTGCATCTTTATGCCTACACTATTGTTGGCACAATCGTTAACCAATAAGCAACGTCGTATAATCAACTCCAAGGTTTTATCTATCATCGAGGAGTATGAGCAGTATGCTACGTTGTATGACGATGAAGCTGCCTATTATTTTGGTGAGCTATTTACCGATGATGCAACTATCGTAAGTGATATGATAGGTGCGTCATCATACCTAAGAGGTATATCTTCAGATGATTATATCAATCAGTTGATGACCAATTCGGTAAATACTACTGTTGCGATACGAGATGTCAGCAAAGGACAGATATATTATGCTAATGGCAAGTGGATAATTCCTGTGAGATTCAAGAAATCAATATCTTATATCGACAATAACGGATATATCTTCTCTGTCAGTGACTTCTATTCAAAGGATGTTGATGTGAAGATGGATCTCGTATATGATGAGGAGTATAATAGCTGCTTAATTGCTTCGATAGAGAGTACGGTAGACTCAGATAAGAAGTTCCCAGAGGGTAGATTCTACATTATCGATCGCGAAAAGATTGAGGATAGTAGAGCGTATAATAAGTATATGAGTACCTTGAAGATTAATAACGCCTCGATTGAATATAATAATTTTGGAGTGGCTTATGTATCACAGGGAGGCGACTTCTCGGTATATGATCTTGATGTTGAGGTGAAGCCTAAAACAGTGTTGAGTGGTTTCAATTATGATGTTACGTCATTTGACTTTAAGTCAAAATCGTTGCGTCTCAAGCCTCGCTTTGCATGGGCACCTTTATCAGCCTATAAAGTGCAAAATAACAATGGCTTAAATGTTAAGTCAAGTGCTATGGAGGCAGGTTTGGACTTTGGTGTAACAGCTCCTACAGGTAGAAATTGTAAGATCGGTTTCTATATTGGTGCTGGTATCTCTATGAGTAACCTCGACTTAAGTTTTAATGGCAATTATTCATATATATATTATGCTCCAATCTTTAATAAGGAGAATATGGCATTTAACTTTGAAGGCTATGAATATAATGTTACAAGTGCCACAGAGAGTGTAAAGTATATGGATTTATACGTACCATTGTATCTCGATTTTGAGTTTAGAATGGGTCGTCATCTGTTGTTAACTTTAGATTTAGGAGCTAAGGCATATTTGAATATGTCAGCAAAGGTGGCATCGCCATATACTGTTAATTACTCGCTTAATGGTACTCAGCTGCCATCATTCACTCCCGATAGCTTTATTGTTCCTAACTCGTATGCTAAGAAGCCATTTGATGTGAGTGGAATTGCGAATATCGGTCTTGATATTAATTTGTATAAGAGTAGAATTTATTTTGTGGTTGAGGCTGGTTACGAATATGGTATTACTAAGTCATTCGAGTCTACAACGTTTACATATATTAGTGCTTCGGGTTCAAAAGATAACAAGCCTATTGTCCCTGCATTGAAACAAGATGGCTCTGAACGTCAGGGGGATGTTGCCACCTATTCGCTTATAAGTGGACTTACTACAAAACGAAATGCTATTTGGTTTACTACAGGTTTGAAATTTAAAATGTAATAGATTATGAATAAGGGTTTACAGATATTTTTGTTGATTTTGCTCTTTGCCATCGGTTTTGGTGGTGGATATGTTATTGAAGATATGCTATTAGGTAATAAGGAGGAGTCACTGACTAAACCTACACCTATACCGAATCCATACGATCAGCCAGGTGATGAATCTGATGAAGCTAAGTCTACTGTGCCAGTGATTGATGGAAAACCAACACCTAAGCGTAGTGCAAATAATACATATAGCTTTACTGCTAAGGCAACCGTGGAGAGTGGTGATAACCTAATGTATGAGTTGTATAGCGATGCTAGTTGTACTGATTTAATTGATGAGAATCGTAGTGGTGAGTTTTCAAATATCCCATCATCATCTAATGGCAAATACTATTTGTGTGTTGTTAATCTAAATACTAATGATGTATCTGAGGTATGTGAGATCTCTGGATTTGTCTACGTTCAGATGTTTACAAAGCTTGAGTCTCATGAGATTGAGAATGTGGTTAATAATATCAAGATTTGGTCTGACGTTCCAGCAGATTTTAAGAATAGAGTAGCTAATCCTATTAAGATTACAGTCTCAAATCTACGTAGCGATGAGAATCCTGTGTCAAACTTAGCGGATGCTTGTCGTAAGGTGAATATGGGTACATGGAATTCGATTACTGTTACCAATAAGGCATACGATGCTCAGGGTCGTTTGAATGCTCTAACAATTTCTGTTAACTACTAATAGTTATGAAGAGATTAATTAGCCTAATATTATTATTGATGCCTTTTGTGGCATCTGCTCAGGATCAGTCATTGGAGTTTTTCTATATTGCCCATGATAGAACAACTCCTGTGAATGATTTGTGTGAGCGATTGGAGGAGGTATATGATAATGCATTGAACTATGAGGACTATGCTGTAATTTTTTATATGCCTAACGAAGATCGTCCCATAATTGTGAAGGTAAATCTTGAAGGCGATAATCGTGATGACTTCAGAAAGATCATCAGTGAGTTGCGATTGGAATCAGCGCATGATATCTACGTAGATACGGATCTAATGGAGATAACAGAGCTATTCAATACTTATGATTTTATTACAGAGACTGGTGAGCCACGATTTAGTTCGGTGCTCTTGTGCTGGTATGTGAATCCAGATTTTTGGTTATTCCAGTATAACGAGGCTTTGATCGCTAATCTATATTTTACTCTCGAAATGGAGAAGTATCATAGATCTGGCTATATGACAACAGAGATTTGGCACGCTAAGGATGATGGCTTAGAGGGTAATGTTGATAGACGATATCCTTTTGGTACTAAAAACTTATGTAGCACAATTAGCTTTAAGTTGTTCCCATATTAATTAGGATAATAAAATAAAAATATAATTATGAAGAGATTAATTCTATTATTTTCAATCTTTATTCTTGGAACTCTCTCTGTGAGTGCGCAGACAGATCTGCCAGATAAGTGTCAGGCTTTCTATCCCGAGGTGTTGTTAAAGGCGCGAATATTGACTGAGCAGAAGGCAAATGCCTTTATGAAATCATCAGATTTCGGTCAGAACAAGGTCCCACGTGATCCACGCTTCTGGGTAGTATATAGCGATCGTAGTAACAATACAACATATACATCTCCAGGTGGAGGTACTCCATTTAGCAAGTTGGATTTTAATGAGAAGGTGCGTATTGCAAAGATCCAGAATGGCTGGGCTTTGGTATATACGGAGCCAATGGAGGATATTCAATATCCTCTTATCTCTCAGTATGCTAAGAAGAAGTCTAAGGGTTGGGTTTCTATGAAGAAACTTCTTTTGTGGCACTCTGCTATTGCAAACTCAAGCGAGATCTACTATAAGGCTTTGCTTTGTGTAAATCTTGATGAGGGTAATCAGTCTTTGTCTGCTGGTAAGAAATATTACAATCCTAATGATAAGAGCGACTATGCTCGCATTGATAATACGATGGATTTCCGCTTTGTAATGAAGCGTGAGGGTGACTTGGTGCTTTTGTCATCTGTCCACTCTATGAATGATGCTATTAATGAGAATGTTCTTGAGGGCTGGTATCCAAAGAATTCGTATGTGGAGTGGAATCAGCGTTCTTGTATTGAGCCTACATGGAATATCAAGGATGTAGAGTACTTTGCTGATGAGCAGCGAACAGCCAATGTATATTCAACCACAAAGCTTGATGAGGCTGTATATCGAGTTTCATTTAAGAGAAAGCCTCAGCCTGCAAAATATGATAAATTCCTATATCGTCAGGATCCAGGTATGCTTCGTTTCCCTATCCTGGATGAGAGTACTACAGAGCTATATAATTGTTCTACTTTTGGTTCTGCAGATGGAAGTGTAGTACAGACTGAGGCAATTGCTCAGGAGGGTGGTTCTGCTTCAATGTACAAGGAGGAGGTATTGCAGGATATGACGAATATCAATATTGGTCTTGTAATTGATGGTACCAAGTCAATGGAGGAGTTCTATCCTGCTGTTAGCAATGCAATCAAGGAGTCTATTGCACACTTTGATAAGAATAAGTATAAGGTAAAGGTTGGTGTTGTAATCTATCGTGATTACGGTGATGGTGAGTTCGTTACCGAGAAGATTAAGTTGACAAACCCACAAAACCAGAACTTGTATGATTTCCTAATGACGGGTGGTAAGTATGGTATCAAGAGTGGTAGCGCAGATAGAACTTATGAGGAGGCTTTATACTGCGGTATTGATACTGCTATTGATCAGCTCGGTTTTAGTGCTGACCAGAGTAATATCTTGTTGGTTGTCGGTGATTGTGGTAACGACACAAGTGATACTAAGTTTAAGCGTAGCGATATCATCAATAAGCTTGTAAGCAAGAATATCAATATCATTGGTTTCCAGGTTCGTTATGGTAATGACGATGCGTATAGCTTGTTCAACGACCAGATTGGTGCAATTCTAAACGAGAGCCTTCAGAAGCGTTATTTGTCTTTGATTAATAATACTCGAGTTCAGAATAAGAGTACTGATGCTGCAAAGGTTAATATTGTAGAGACTAAGGATGGTTATAAGTTAATCAATAAGGATGGTAATATCTATGTTGGTTCATTGAATTATCCTTATCAGGGTCAGACTATGCAGACTGCGAAATTGAAAACTCTTATTGTTGAGTCTATCGATTATCTTAAGGAGTCTGTTTTGAAGCAGATAGATCTTATTCAGTTGAATTACGCACAGTCATTTAAGAGTGGCGAGGGCTTCTCAACTATTGAGGAGGCGTTCGTTCGTTCAAAACTTGGCGATGCTGGTTTCGAGGCGGTTAAGAAGGCTGGTTCATTGATGGCGTTTAAGGGTTATGCGCGTAAGCAGGATAAGTCTGGTCGCGACTTCTTTAAGACTATTGTATTCTTGTCATCTGATGAGTTGAACTCTCTTATTTCGCGTTTGTCTGGAGTATATAATGCTTCTCAGCAGCTATTGAATGATAAGTATGCCGATCGTGCACCATATATTGATGCGATGAAGGCACTTGTTAAGATTATGATTCCAGAGGATATGACTGATGAAAGAATGAGTCGAATGACCTATGACGAGATTATGCAGAAGGTTGCAGGTCTTAATGAGTCGGCAGATGCTCTTAAGGGTTATACCTTGAGTCAGCTTGCTTCTCCAGAGATCGTTCCATACGAGGAGTTCACAAAGCTTATTTCTGATTTTAATCGTAAATATAAGAACCTCTCAAAGTTGAAGACTCAGCCATATAAGTACACATATCCACAGAATGGTATTAAGTACTACTGGTTGCCAGTTGAGGATCTTCCATAATCTATAAAAACCGAAATGATGAATAAATTATTTGAAATACATAACCTTAGATGCTCTTACGATAAACACTATCGTGAGGGTATCTCAAAGGTTGTATTAGAGATACAGGATCTTGTTCTCCCACGAGGAAAGAAGATATTTATTGTTGGTGAGTCAGGTATCGGTAAGAGTACTATATTGGAGGTGCTTGGTCTTATGAATAATACCATTGTAGCAGATAGCGATAGTAAGTTCTTGTTCTACAATGGTAACAATGAGGCGACCGACCTACTTGCGCTTTGGTCGCAAAATAGCGATGATGAGTTGTCGAAGTTTAGATTGAACCACTTCAACTTTATCTTCCAAAGCACCAATCTAATGCGTAATTTTACCGCTATTGAGAACATCGCTCTAACACGAATGCTTCAGGGTTATTCAAAAGAGGAGTCGTTCGCTAAGGCAAAATCTACGCTTGCAGATCTTGGTCTTGGGCATATTGGTGAGGATAGAATGGCACATGAGCTTTCAGGTGGTCAGCAGCAGCGTTTGGCATTTGCTCGCGCTATATTGCCAGACTTTACCGTATTGTTTGGTGATGAGCCAACAGGAAACCTTGATAGCGACAATGCTGCAAAGGCGATGGAGTTGCTATCGAATAAGCTAAACGAGCTGCAGGGTAGCTCTGCGATTATTGTATCGCACGATATGCATCTCTCGGCAACATTCGCTGATGTGATAATAAAGATCAGAAAAGAGAGTCGTCGTATAAATGATGAGATCTCACACTATGGAGTTATTGATTCAACATGCGTCTATACGCCATCTGATGATAAGAGTGTGTGGAGCAATGGTGTAGATAGCTATAATGTTGTAGATTTTGAGCAATATTTGAAAAAATCGGATAACCTATGAGATTCTTTAATATATTGAAAAACGACTATATTCGCCTGTTTATCAAGCGCGAAAGTAGGGTTGTGTTGGGTAACAAAAACTCAACATTGTGGCTACTTACAGTCGTCCTTACGGTAACATTCCTTGCTATTGCATTTAGTAATGCCAGCTTGAGCTACCTATCATACAAGATGGATGATCCATTTATTAACTGGGTAGATATTAAGAATGAGCATGATAGTGATTTTTCATCATTTGAGATGGCTTTGGACGCTGATGCTAATAAGGAGGCATATCATTATCGTGGTTATCAGTATGATTATCACTATACAATGATGTTCTATGGTCCAGATGATACGAAGCTTCAATATCTGAAGTGTCGTTTCTTCCAAAACCTTAATACACCACTTGTAGAGGCTATTCTTAGTGATGATAATGTTGTAAAGAATTGGCGAGTAGCAGATTTGTCGCAGCTTGATGTCAATAGCATCGGTGTTATTATGACAGAGGAGGCTATGTCAAAGTTGGGCTTCACTAATGCTCCATCATATATCGATTTGCAGATTGGTGCATACGATAGTTATGGTTATGTAGATGCTTCTGAATATGGTTTTGATATTCATAACGAAGAGTATGTACGAGTTCCTATTCCTGTTCTTGCGATAGTTAATCGTTTGCCAGGTAATGTGGATATGGTATCTACTGCATATCTATTTAAGCAGCGATGGAATGATAATACATATCCTTTTATCTTGGGTACTCATTCGGAGTATGCCGAGAAGTTGTGCTACTTTGTACCATCGGACTTGAATACAGAATCATTGCAAAATAAGGTAAACACTATTGCTGAGGAGTATGCTGTGTCGTTGGACTACGATGATAGTAGCTTCTACCTTCCTGAGATTACCCCATTCCGTGAGGGTCGCTTCATTATCATTGATAGCTATGATGGCTTGAGCTATCAGGATTGGGCTGCTATTAATAAGCGTCTGTTGGATGAGTATGGTGGTCAGGGTCTATATCGTGTATATGAATATGACTTTAGCGAATATACAATCAATGAGAAGGCTTATTTATCAGTTCATTTTGATGATCTTGATAAGTTGGGTGATTTTGAGACCTATGTACGTGAGACATTCAATGTAAAGATAGATATGACCCAGATAAACGCTAAGGAGAACTTCAATGCTGTAAGTACTATGGGTAATATCCTCTCGGCATTGATCATTGTTTTTGCTATTATTTGTATCATTCTCTTTATTGTTAACCTTTTGAAGTCTTACTTCCAGAAGATTAAGCGTAATTTGGGTACATTCAAGGCATTTGGTATCAGTAACCGTGACCTTATCAGTGTATATGTGCTTATTATGGCTGGTATTGTTATCTCTGCAATTGTGGTATCTGTATCGGCTACATGGTTTGTGCAGGGCGCATTGCATATTTGTGGTGTCCTTAAGGATGGTGTTTTCGATTACCTATCGTTGTGGAGCTTCAAGACAGTATGTTCTATTTTTGTGATCATCGTTGCTGCGATATTCACAGTTTATATTGTTATGAAGGATTTGTTGAAGGCAACACCTGGAGACTTGATTTATGACAGACAATAAATTCATTGTAGGAATATGAAAAATATTGTAAAAATATTAATATCTCTATTCGCCTGTGTAGCGTTGCTATCGTGTGATAACGATGAGCAAAAGCAATACGAGGGTAGTAATGATGGCTACCTCCCTATTACAGATATGGCTATTCATCCATTGGGTGATGAGGTGAATGTATCATTCATCTCAGAGTCAGCTTGGAAAATAGAGGGTGTAAAAGAATGGATGAGTGTAAAAGTAAATGGTACTTCTAATAATAAAGGTTCGTCTGGTACGTCAAGCTTAGTTTTTACAATTAACCCATTCTATGCTGATAAGGATGAGCCAGAGCGAAAGAGTGTAGTAACCTTTAGAAATAGTTCTACTAATGAGGTTATAGACTCGTTCACAATCACGCAGAAGCCAGCTTATGTAGATGTTACCATTACCAACCCTACAAATGATGCAATCTTATTTAGTTGGCATAATGCAGAAAAACCTGAGAATGTAAATGGTTTTACTGTAGATTCTTCTATTGAGTGTAAGATTACATATACCAATAGTGAAGATTTTAATGTTGACAGTGAAGATTCATACTTTGGTAAGGCATCGGAAGCAAATTCTACTCCATTTGTTGTAAAGCCAAGTGATTATAACTTCAATATACAATCTAACGAATGTACAATTACTATTGAGCCAATAAAGCGAAATGCAAATGGCGTAGAGGTTTCGTTGAGTTCTGATATAATTGATAACCTAAAGAAAAGTATATCAGTATCTCAGGATTTCTTGATATTTACTGTTCTTGAGGGCTCTATTGATGATATTAAAAATAGTCTAAGTCTCGATAGGATTCTTAATAAGACTCTCAATTTGACTGATTTTAGTGAGCTTGGCTACAACTATTTGGTAGCTAACGATTTGGAAACAAGTGGTGCTACTAAAACTATCGTAATTGCTGCTGAGACGGATAACGCCGATTATGGAGATTTTATCTGTGATCCTGCTTATAGAGAGAAATATGAATTTCAACAGGTAAAAGTTAGACATGGTGAAAAAATATCTGGTAGAAATGTTACTCTAACGCAGTATGAGGTACGTGTTTTAAAGCCAAATGCACTTAAAACACAATATGAGATACCTGTAGAGCTACCATTGGAGGATTATGATGATAGAACAGAAGCTGTATTGAGTTTCAATCTTGTACAGAAGCCATACGTGTTTGATATTAAGCGCGATGGTAATGATGTTGGGGCTTCAAATGGCTATCATCATACATTTAACAATCATGGTGACGAGTCAGTAACTTATACTCTTAATACAACAGGTCCATGGACGCTCACTGACTATGCTAAGGAGTGGTTGAGCAGTGAGGAGATTACGTTTGAGGATGGTAAGGATTCAGGTGCTGGCGTTTTCGAGTTTACGCTTACTGCCGAGAATCAGAATTTGTCGTTCGAGGATGTTGATGCAAGTTTATTGTTTACATCAGGTGACTTTGATGGAGATTTGGATACTCCTCACACTGCATCGTTGAACGTTAAGCAGGCAGCCTTTGAATTTGCTATCAATACCCTTGGTAAGGATGGTAATGAGACTCCTAATTTATTGCTTACAAGTTCTAATACAAAGAGTCATACGTATGACATTAAATGTTCAGGTCCTTGGACGTTTGAGGTCTTGGATAATAGTGAAAACTGGCTCTCAGTAGAGACTGATTCGGGCGAATATGAGGGTGATGGTAATGGTAACTTAACAGTACAGGCATCGGCAAATGAGGATGATGATGCTCGCTCTGTAAGAATCAAGTTGATAAGTACATTACATCGTGATGCCGACTACACTGAGGAGGAGTATTCTCGTATAGCTACAATTACACAGGATCAGTTATCCTGTGAACTCCTTGATGCTGAGGGTGGAGAGACATATACTGGATGGAGCGATATCCCTGCATATATACAAGGTGATTCTAAATCGAAGTTCTATGTTAAGTGTTCAACGCCATGGAAGATTGAATCATATCCAAGTTGGATGACGCTACAATCAAGTACGAACGGTGTTACAATTAGCTCTAATTCCATTAGTGGTGATGGTTTAGAATATGCAACTATTAATGTCACTATTTATAATAATCCTGATAAGGAGGTTCGCAACGAAACTATTCGTATCAAGGCGGATATTGATGGTGATGGCAACTATGATGGTGTAAAAGACCGCGAGTTACCGTTTACTATCTCTCAGGACGAACTCGTTTTTGAGCTTGTTACAGCTGATGCAACAACATTTTATTCGTATGCTCCAATTAATGAAGAGTCAGCAAAGAGTATTACTGTAAAAGCGACTAAGGGCTTAGTATTGGATGTGAACAATAGTGCTATATCTAATAACTGGACAGGTTGGGCTTATGATAGTAAGTCTTATCCAGATAGTAAGACTAAAACTGTTACTTATAAATTAGACCCTGAGCACAATTTAAACATTAATACTGAGCCTCGTACAGCGACAATCAGTGTTTCAAATACATTTACTTCTGAGGCTTATACAATTAATGTTACGCAGGAAGCATTTAAATTTTCTGTAGATAATGAGTCTCTTGACAATTTTGATGAGGTAAATGCTTCTGTTAAGAGAATAACCGTAGAAGAGTGTACGGGAAATTACTATGATGTAAAGATTGAGAATGGTAATTGGATGAAAGATCCTGCTCAAATTGGTTCTCAGTGGAAATTTGAGCCTGCAAGTGATAATATTAGTACAACTCCAAGAACTGCTGATATCAAGTTCGTGGTTAACCATCCTGCGGCAAATGGCATAGAGCTTTTGTCTATACCAGTTAAGCAGAATGCTTATGTGTGGGAGGTAAGTAACCCTACGAAAACAGCTATGCCAACACTTGGTGATGATGTTACTATTAGTGTTAAATCAAGTGGTAGTTGGAAGATCGAGGCCCCAAATGGTGTTACGCCATCGAAAAAAAATGGAGCAGGAGGAAAAGGTGGAGTAGAGACTTCTGTAACTCTTAAATTTGAGCCAAACTATGAAGAGTCTCCAATTAATAATATTCAGGTAAAGGTCGTATGTAATGATAATAGTGATTGGCAAAAAACTATGACATTTACGCAAGAGGCATATAAGTTTGAGGTAAATGATGGCAACAGCGTTGTTGGCTCTTCTGGTTACGAAAAGAATATTGTATGCGAGGGTGAAACCTTTGAAATTAATGTTGAGTGTTCAGATCCAACTAAGTGGGATGTTGAATATGATAAGAGTGCAACATGGATTGAAGCAAAGAAGAGTGGCAATAATAAACTTGTTGTTACCGTTGACCCAAATAAGGGTAGCAAGGGTACTGATGCTACTGAGGAGCGTAGAGTTAAACTCAAGGTTAAGACTACGGATGATTCTAAGTTAACAAGAGAAATTAATGTTATTCAGGAAGGATATACTCCTTCTGCATCATAACATATTAATTGTAATAATATGAAGTTAAGTAGATTAGTTATACTAATTGCGTTATTCTCTGGCATTGCCTTTAGTGCTAATGCACAAAGTGAACCCGTTGAGCCTCCAAAGATGCGAGAGCTCAAGGGTGAGGAACTTCAAGGCACGCTCAAACCCCTTCAAAATAAGAAGGGGTTGTGGGGTTATGTCAACTCGGAGGATAAGTTTGTAATAAAGCCTCAGTTCGAGGATGCAAAACCATACGAGGGTAATGTCGCTCAGGTTCGTTTCAATGGTAAGTGTGGTATTATAGGTCGTAATGGTCTATATATACTCCCGCCTACCTATATGGAGTCGTTGGGCGAGTTCTCATCAGACAGTGTTGCAATATTTAGAGTGCAGCATAAATATGGTTTGGTCGATACCAAAGGACGTTTTGTCCAGAGCGTAAAGTATGACGACATACAGCCAAAGAGCTTCGGTTACTTAGCATGTATTAACTTGAAGTATAGTACCATTGACAAGAAGGGTAATATAATTTGTGATAAGAAGTTCGATAGCGTCAGTTCGTTGAATGAGGATGAGTCGTTGGATCATGTCTTCATGGAGCGTAAGTGGGATATCATCAAGAACGGTAAGGATGTTATTACCCATGGCTGGGATAAGCAGTTGCAACTACTTTATGATATGGGTGGCGATAGCCCAGACCTCTATTTGGTAAGTAGAAGAAACCTATATGGTGTTGTAGCCTCTGATGGCAAGCAGGTAGCTCCGGTATATTACGATGCTATTGAGTTGCATGAGTCTGGCAATTACTTTATTACTGTACGTAATGGTAAGTATGGCGCAATATCGTTGAGAATGTCGGAGATCGTACCTCCGATTTTGGATGAGAAGCCTGTTATTGAGGATAAGATGTATCGTGTATATGATGGGTTTAATTTCTGGTGCGCAAATGTCTATGGTCGCTTAGAATTCCGTGTATGTGCTGATGTATATAGCGCGAGAAAGCCTGCTGAGTATGTCACTACTACGGAATACCCTGAGTGGGCAAAACTCGATATTATAGAGAGTAATCTTGAGGAGTATACATCATCGCAGTATAATGCGCGTACTATATACAATGTCATGGTGGAGCGTTCATACAATATGGATTATATCAAGCATGATCCTCGCTTGCCAAAGGATGTGGAGCTTACGTTCCCTTCAAATGATGTTACAAAATATGGAGTTCTTTCGGGTCACAGCTTCATCGTTGGTGGCGGTAAGATACATATTAGTGAGACAGATTATTTGCAAATAGCTATGAAGTCAACTAATATGCCTGTATACTTAGCATCTGACCAGTCAGGTGATAAATACTACTTCTATTACGATAATAAGTTGGTATCGTTGAATGATGCGTTGGATAAGTTTAATGTGAAGAGCTGTCCATCGTTGTATCCAAAGGACTGTGTGCTAATGCCTGATGGTAAGTTGTTGGTGCGTATCGCCTTTGTGAGATCAAAGGATGAGGCGAATATGAGTTTGATTGAGACTGAGGCGTATAACCTTCCTGTCTCTAATGCACATATCTCGCTATTCACAGGCACACCAAATAGCGCAGTAGAGACGTATGGCTTGTTGACGATGGATATTGCTAATTCTTCAGTTCTGTCTTTTGCTCAGTTACCTGCTGATATGGGTAATATCATAGCCTCTACGTTTGGTGGCTTCTATGGTAGAACATCGCAGAGTGTCGTGGCTGATACCTCAAATCCATTGACTTGCTATGACCGAAATGGTAATTTGGAGTGGATATTCCGAGCTCATGCTAATGAGGTATTGGTAGATATCGACGAGACGGAGAACTATATATACCTTGGCGGATATACCAAGGATGGTAATGTTGAGCATCCGTTGCTGATTCAGTTGGATAAGTTGGGTAATCGTGCCGAGACAATCATAATGAGTGATAAAACGTCGCGCTTCTCTGCTATTAAATGTGCTAATCATCTTATCTACGCAAAGTTGGGTGGCAATAGCGAATCGTTCTATCCTCACTTTATCTTAGAGGACTTGGGCGATAATATGTATGTCCGTCCATGTTGTGTTTGGGAAGATTGGGGTGGTAAGCATATCGGTGGATGTGGACTCATCGCAGAGAACGGTAAGTGGATCCAGAGCCCAATATTGGAGGGTGAGCAGATGGGTGATGAGATGTTGTATGATTGGGAGTTTGGAAGCTTCAGTAACGACTATCTTATTATCCGTAAGAGTGGTAAATATGGTATCATTAACCGTGCTGGCGATATGCTCGTTAAGCCTAAGTATGAGCAGTTGGAGCAGCTTGAAAATCCTAACTACTTCAGAGTGTTGGTAGATGGTATGTATGGTGTTATCGATGCTACAGGTCGCATAATCGTGCCTGCTGAGTATAATTATATCGGACGCATGAGCGAGGATATGATTGTTGCTAAGCGTGGTCGCGACTATGGATGTTTCGATGCTAATGGAACTAATGTCGTGCCTTTTGAGTTCTTGGAGATTAAGGAGTATGTTGGAGGTATGGCACGTATTCAGGGTCGTAATGGTCGTTATGGCTTTATCGATAAAAATGGCTCTGACCTTGTTCTAACAATGTTTGACTCTGTGGAGTACTATTCTGAGGACCTTGCTTTGGTAACAGCTATGGGTGCTGTTGGTTTCGTAGATATGCAGGGTAATTGGGTTGTACGACCTATATATGATAATGGTCGCTCATTCTCATGTGGATTGGCCCCTGTGTGCTCGAAGAATAAGTGGGGTTATATTGATAAGTCTGGCGATGAGAAGATCGCATTGAAATTCGATAGTGCAGAGGAGTTTAATAAAGAGTATAAGATTGCACGTGTATCGAAAGGTGGTAAGTGGGGCGTTATCAATGATAAGGGTACAGACATAGTTCCAATATCATTTGATGAGGTCATTATATGTGCCGATGGTTATATCTATGTTAAGCGAGGCGATAAGTGTGGTGTCTACTCATCTAAGGGCGATATTGTATGCCCTGTTGAGTGTGATGACAGAGGTCTCTATAACTCAAAGAGCATCATGTTTAAGCATGGTATAGCTAAGGTTATGCTAAACGGTCATAGTGTTAAATTGGATTCGTTTGGTAATATAATTTCACTATATACCGATAAATAATAGAAAATTGTCTAACAAGGCTATTTTGGCGTTCTTTGTTGATGTAACAGCGCATCTACTACCGCTAACGAAATATTTCGCCAATGGGCAGTACGCTTAAGTACAGCCCATCGTCTCAAATTTCGCCGAGCGTTGTATCTGCACTATTCTCTCAACAAACGC
>JAGBUS010000059.1 GCA_017630735.1 Alistipes sp.
GACATAAAAGATGTTATAGTGGAGTATCGCAATACTATTTCCGAAGAGTATCTAGATTGGCTTACACTCGCTAGAGCATATTATAATTTAGGTGAGTATCAAGATGCACTGCAATCGATTATTAGATGTGAAAATACTGATGGTACGTACTATGAGATAAAGCATAAAGCACTTATCTCTATGATTTACGAGAAATTAGGTAAACACGAGGAGGCTTTAAGTGCATATAAAAAGTATATGGCAGCTGCGGATAAGAAATCGTGGTCTATATTGAACCAAGATACCAATTTTATCGAGGAACGCCACGCCTTGGAGATGGCAAAAGCCAAGGAGACCGAGGCGAAGAACAAACGTACTATCACTATCTTGGCGTGTGTCGTAGCGTTGATTGGCTCTCTGTTGGTGATTCTCGTTATCCACCGCAGATTACAACAAAGCTGCAATAAGAATCGCGAGTTGGAGATTGAGAAGAGATACTTCGAGTGGATGTATATGAAGGTGCTGTCGGAGCGTGATGAATTGAACGAAATGCTCTCGACTACCAACGTAAAGGGTGTGACTGCCGATATTATCAAGAAGCGTCTCAGTGTATTGAACACCATTATTGTGTCGTATGTGTCGGAGAAGGAGACAGATGTGAAGCGTGCAAATGAGGAGTTGGAGCATCTTATTGCCGACAGAGAGGAGTTTATAAACACCACACGCTTGACCCTTGAGGATAACTATCCACACTTCTTCGCCTATCTGCGCGACAGGGGTTTGGAGGAGCACGAGATAGACTTCTGCTGCTTGTATGCTATAGGCATGAAGGGCAAAGAGGTGAAGGCATACACCAACCTTAGCCGTCACTACAAGGATAGCAGCGAGGTGCGACACAAGCTCGGCTTGTCGGAGAGCGACACCAACCTCTCGAACTTCCTGCAGAAACTGCTCAAAAACGCAGTAGAGTAAACTTTTAGAAATTTGTTTTACGCAAAAGAGAAAATATATTTTCTTCCACATTTGATTATCAATGGGTTACATAGTAAAATATGTAGCCCATTTCTTTTGCAGAAAACTTTTGTATGGGTAATTTTGTAATAGAAGCAGAGAGCTTAGATAATACTTAATCATAAAATTACTACTATGAAACGACTTTATTTACTATTGGCAATTGTGGCAATGGGTGTTGCTGCGTGCCACAAGGAGGCTCCACAGGAGGTTAATCCTCCAGTAGAGGAGAAAGAGGTGGATGCACGTCTAAAGTTTATGGATGATGCGTGTGCCTTGGGCATTGAGGTGGATGATGAGCTATTCCTATGGCATCTCGAAAACAAGGTATTCTACTATGGCAACGATAGTGAGGGCACGGCATCGGGATGCAGCTATGGCGATATAGGAATGTATGGATGGAAGAATGGCGAGATGACATGGAATCTCCCATCAGGCAACTGGGAGCGTAACAACCGCGCATTGATAATGATGGAGAACGGTTATTGTCGCGCACATGGCATCTGGGGCTACTTCCCCGGTGAGGATCTTGAGGAGAACAGATTCCCAGAGTACGAGTACGACGAGAAGGGCTACAGAAACCGCTACTGGCATTACGATGCCGAGACAAATATGCTCTACACAAATATGTGGGGCTTGGAGCGTGTGGACGACAGCTGCGCCGAGGTGTTGTATGTAGATGGCAGAATAGCAATCCTCAAGGGTCAGATTATGGGTGAGCCAAACAATAGAGCCGCCGACTGGGGATATTTCTACGTCGATTTCAAGAAGTATGACCGCATGGCATATATGAGCGAGTATAACAAGGATTTCACCTACTATCCTGAATATATTGAAGGTGATTGGGACCCTATAGAGATGGATAAGTCGGTGCTTACGTTTGATGGCTTTGGTGGCACGCAAACAACAACAGTATTAAACTACGATAACGTATGGCTTTGCTATGGATGTGAGTACGGAGCTACCGACTACGACGGCACTATACTTCCAAATAAGTATATTAACCCTACGGAGAATGGCAGGGTTATCGACGGCTCGTGGTATCGTGTAGAGATTCCTGAGGGTCGCGGAAACGAGTTGGTTGTAACGGTTAAGGAGAACAACACACAAGTGCGACGCAATGCCTATATTGAGTTCTCGGCAGGCGATGTATTCTCGTTTATAGATATTCGCCAGTATCGAGTTGACGAAGAGTAATATTGTAATCGTTGCACTACACCATCGCCGAATTTCTTGATAGAAGGTGTGAGATGTGGTGCCGATAAATAGAAAGAGCGAATGGGAAATACGCTTAGTATGTCCCATTCGCTCTTTGGATTAAGGTGCCACAGATTGCACCTTATCTCAAGAAATTCTACATGTCGTCATCTGCTGGATCGTCCGATGGCTGATCCGCCAACTCATCTGCACCCTTCAAATCATCGTCATCGTAGTAGCCGTCGTTGTCGTCATCCTGACCATCATCAACCTTAACATCAATCTTTACCATATAGTAAGTATCCTCAGTCTCGTAAGGCACGGTGTAGAAGAATGTTCCATCTGGCTTATCGTAACGTGTCATAAAGTCGGTGAAGCCCAATGGATAAAGTGCGCGTACCTCAGCCTGCTGCTCAGGTGTAAGATTGTGGAAACTTGTAATTAGTCGTCTCTTCGCTGTCTCAGTAGCCATAAATCTATATTAATTCTTATTCTTATGGGTTATTACTCTAATATCGCACCATCGCTATTAACGATGTACTTGAAATTTCCCACAAATGTAGCGACATTTTGATAATGTGCAAACATTGCGTAATATTTTTTTTATTTTTTCGATTTTTCTTCGTTGTTACAAACAATTTGTGTAACTTTACACGATAATATGCGCGTAAGAGAGATATGAGCAAGGAGCACGATATACAACGTATGCGTGAGTTGGAGACAACTCTCGAATATCACAATAGGCTCTACTATGTAGAGAACAACCCCGAAATATCTGATATAGAGTTCGATAAACTACTGCGTGAGCTTCAGGATCTGGAGGCTCAGCACCCTGAGGAGGCAGACCCTAACTCGCCTACGAAGCGTGTGGGTAGCGACCTTACGGCGGAGTTCCAAAGTGTGGAGCATCGTTTTGCGATGATGTCACTCTCGAACACCTACTCCTCGGAGGAGCTTGGCGAGTGGATTGATCGAATCATCAAGGAGATTGGCGAGGTGGAGTTTGTCGTGGAGTTGAAGTTTGACGGCACGGCAATTTCGCTAACCTACGAGAATGGTGCATTGGCAAGAGCCGTCACACGTGGCGATGGCAAGCGTGGCGACGATGTTACCAACAATGTGCGCACGATAGGCTCTGTGCCGTTGAAGCTTCGCGGTGAGGGTTACCCTAAGTTGTTTGAGATACGTGGCGAGATTATCATGCCTTACGCCTCGTTCGATAGGCTGAATGCCGAGCGTGAGGCAGCAGGTGAGCCACTCCTTGCCAACCCTCGCAATGCCGCTGCAGGAACTCTCAAGCTACAATCCTCGGCACAGGTGGCACAGCGTGGCTTGGACTGCACGCTATATCAGTTCGCGGGCAACGACCATCCATACGATAACCATTGGCAAAACCTCGAAGCAGCACGTAGCTGGGGATTCAAGATTTCGGAGCATACGGCGATATGTCGCTCGCGCGAGGAGATTGAGGCATTCATAGCATACTGGGACACCGAGCGCAAGAGATTGCCATACGCTACGGATGGTATCGTAATCAAGGTAAACAACTATGCCGACCAGCGAACATTAGGCTCTACAGCGAAGTCGCCACGATGGGCTGTAGCGTATAAGTTCCAGGCAGAGAAGGCACTCACAAAGCTGCTAAGTGTAGACTTTCAGGTAGGACGTACGGGTGCTGTTACACCTGTTGCCAACCTCGACCCAGTGCTGTTGGCAGGTACTGTTGTGAAGCGCGCATCGATACATAATGCCGACCAGATTGCGGCTCTCGACATCCGCATCGGCGATATGGTCTACGTGGAGAAGGGTGGCGAGATTATCCCAAAGATTACGGGTGTGGATGTGGAGGCACGTGGTGCTGACAGCAAGCCTATGGAGTATATCTCCGTATGCCCTGAGTGCGGAACACCTTTGGTGCGCGTGGAGGGCGAAGCAAAGCACTTCTGCCCTAATAGCGACAATTGCAAGCCACAGATTATAGGTCGTATTGAGCACTTTGTGAAGCGCAAGGCGATGGATATCGAGGGCTTAGGTGGCGAGACTATTGAGCTACTTTGGGAGAATGGCTTAATTCGCGATATCTCGGACATATACTTCCTTGATGGTCATCAGTTAGCAGCACTACCCCGCTTGGGTGAGAAGTCTGCAGCAAACATCTTGGAGGGTGTTCGCCACTCAAAGGAGGTGCCTTTCGAGCGACTGCTCTTTGCTTTGGGCATCAGATATGTGGGTGAGACAACAGCAAAATACCTTGCCGAGCACTTCCGCACTCTGGATGCTATATCTACAGCCACTCTTGAGGAGCTTAGCGAAGCTGAGGAGGTGGGAGCAAAGATTGCGGTTAGCATCGTCGACTATTTTGCATCGGAGCAGAATAAGCGCATCATAGAGCGTCTGCGTGAGGCAGGAGTACAGCTGGAGATTAAGGATAAGGTAAGAGCATCAAATGCCTTGGAGGGCAAGAGCATTGTGGTGTCGGGCAAGTTCCCAGGATACTCGCGCGACGATATGAAGGCTATGGTTGAGCAGCACGGTGGTAAAAACCTCGCGGCGGTATCGGCAAATGTAGACTTCATCGTGGCGGGAGACAATATGGGTCCTGCGAAGCGACAAAAGGCAGAGAAGTTAGGTGTAACAATTCTCTCGCTTGAGGAGTTTATGGCACTGATAAACGATGCGCCAAAAGAGACTGTTGAGACTCCGACCGAAGAACGAAAGATTGAGAGTGAGCCTATACAAGGCACACTATTTTAAATTTAAACTAAGGATAACATAAATAACTATGATACAGGATAAGATTAAGGGTGTGGGTGTAGCACTTATCACCCCATTCAACAACTTCGAGGTGGACTACGAGGCTTTAGCTCGCATGGTAGACCACGTAATTGAGGGAGGCGTAGATTATATCGTAGCTTTAGGCTCTACAGCCGAGACTGCGACACTATCACTCAAGGAGCGTCAGGAGGTGCTTGACTTCATCGTCGAGCGCACAGCAGAGCGCGTGCCTATCGTGGCAGGTATGGGAAGCAACAATACCGCAGACCTCGTGGCACAGTTGCGCTCGTTCGACCTATCTAAATGCGTGGCGATACTCAGCGTGGTGCCATACTACAACAAGCCATCGCAGGAGGGCATCTACCGTCACTACATGGCTGTTGCCGAGGCATCACCAGTGCCTGTTATCGTCTACAACGTGCCTGGTCGCACGGGAGTGAATATGACTGCTGAGACTACACTACGCTTGGCTCACGCCACAGAGAAGATTGTGGCTGTGAAGGAAGCATCGGGCGACATCGAGCAGATGCAGCGTATCATAGACGGCAAGCCTGAGAACTTCTTGGTTATCTCTGGCGATGACGGCATCACCGTAGAGTTGGTTAAGCGCGGTGGGGTTGGTGTTATCTCGGTTGCTGCGAATGCCTTTCCTGAGAGCTTCTGCCACTGCATACACATGGCAATGGAGGGAGATATCCTTAGCGCAGAGAAGCAGATGGAGGAGCAGTTTACAGAGCCACTAAAGCTAATCTTCCGCGAGGGCAATCCAACAAGCGTAAAGGTGATGACCGCAGCGATGGGTCTCACACGTGACGAGGTGCGCCTACCGCTGGTGGAGGGTAGCGAGGAGCTTAGCCGCGATATTAAGGCAGCGATAGCGAAATACGATTTGAGATAGTTGTGCGTTTATAGGGTAAAACCTACATTATGAAGCATATATATCAGTTTATCTTAGCATTTGCAGTAGCGGTGATGGCTACAACCAATCTCTCTGCACAGGAGAGGGAGATTATCGTGCCCAACGAGGAGGATATCATTGCCTACACTCTCGACACAGCATCACCCTACTACTACACAAACCTTATGCTCAAATATCGTCTCGGCAATGAGCCACTAACAGCGATGGAGTATTACTACCTCTACTATGGATTTATATACCAGGAGGCATACAAGCCATTTGCAGATAACAGGGCGTTGGATGATATGCTAAGCATAATGTCAGGCATAGACCCTGAGCGTCCAACAGTCGGGCAACTCGAATCGCTCATTGAGAGAGGATTGGAGGCTATGGAGGTAGACCCATTCAACCCTAAGATGCTCAATATGTTGGCATACGCATACGGTGCTTTGGATGATCCATATCGCGAGAAGCTATATTTCAACCACCTAAACGGCATATTGGGTGCAATAGAGCTATCGGGCACAGGTCTCAAGGAGGAGGATGCATGGCATATCCTTATGTTCTCGCACGCCTACGACATGGTGGCATCGAAGGGATATACATACAACGAGGCACGCATAATAAGTCGCACAACAGAGTTTATCCCACTAACGCGCAAGCAGAACAACATCAAGGGATTCTACTTCGACTATAGTCGCGTATACAGAAACAAGCCCGATGACGTAACCATTAAGCGCGACCGCACATGGCAGTTTAATGGTCTGAAACCACAAGAATATAAATAGTTGTGTGTGAAGTTATGAATAATCACCATATTTATTTAACTTTGCGCCCAAATTTTTAAATAATGAGACATATAATATCAACCATACTGGCAATCGTATCGTTATCCCTGCTCACGTCATGCGAAATGTTTGAGCAAGGATTTAAGAAGCATCAGCTTATTATCGACTCTTCGGCATCATGCTCTTATGAGGCTCAGGAGCTTACGATTGCATACTCCGTAGACCCTAAATTTAGCGATCAGAGCATAGTTGTTACAGCGACAACCAACGCAGAGTGGATAACATCCATCGACACATCAACCCCAAACGAGATACGACTCACCGTGGAGGAGAATATGGGCGAGCTACGCAGCGCGAAATTAGAGATTAAGGCATCGAAGCATAAGACAGCCTATGTGGAGATTATCCAATACAATGTTCCACCAACAAAGGCTAACCACACCCTGATGTTCTACTTCTTAGGCACAAGCCTTAGCCGCTACTTCAAGACCAATCTTGAAGATGCAGCACTGGCTATCGAAACAGGTATCTTAGGCAACAACAATCGCGTCGTCTTCTTCCGCCAGGAGGGTAAGAACAGCGGTTATATCGGCGAGCTATGCTACGACCTCGCAACAAAGAAGTGTACAGAGAAGCGCATCAAAAATATTACCCTCACCGGCACACTAATAAAGCCTGAGAATATTGGCGAGCATATTGCTACAATGGCAGAGATAGCCCCTGCAGAGCGATATGGTATTGTCTTAGCAGGACATGGTCAGGGCTGGATAACACGTGAGATTATCAACAACGACAGTGATATTTCACAATCAGCATTCGGCATGAGCTACAACCCATGGATTCCTGCCGAGGGTGCAGAGGTTACACGTGCCTTCGGAGAGGACAACGTGCGCGTAAACATCACCGAGCTGGCTGAAGGCATAGAGTATTCACAGGTGCAACTCGACTACATATTGTTCGACGCTTGCTTCATGGCGAATATCGAGGCTATCTACGATCTCCGCTACTCAGCAAACTACATCATTGCTTCGCCATGCGAGATTATGGGTAAGGGCTTCCCATACCACCGTACACTGCCATATCTGTTCGCTAACAATGGACTATCAACAGACTACGTGGGAGCTACAGAGAGCTACTATCAATACTACCGCGATGAGTATGTAGGCTCTACTCGTTGTGGCTCTGTCACCCTATTCAACTGCGCCGAGATAGATAACCTTGCTCGCGTAACAAAAGAGTTGGTCAAAACTGCTAAGACAGAGTACGACACCGAGTCGCTACAGACATACGAGGGACAGAACCCTCACCACTTCTACGACTTTGGTCAGTGGGGCAAGGTGGTAGGAACTGATAGCACGCTGCGCAAACAATTTATCGACCAACTCAATAACACCGTTGTTGAGACATTCTCGCTCGACAGATTCTACTCAGCGTATGGTGTTTATGGCACATACCCTATCAACCTCGGAGTATATACAGGAGTTACCACATCAGCCCCAAGCCAGGCATACCCTAACGGCTGGCGAGCAACTAATTGGTATAAAGAGGTGTTTGAGTTGGAAAATTAAGATATATTCTATATCTTTGCACGCCTTAACAAAGAAATAATTAAAGATACGATATACTATGTTTGAAAATCTAACCGAGAAACTCGAACGCTCGTTTAAAATACTAAAGGGCGAGGGTCGTATTACGGAGATTAATGTTGCCGAGACCCTTAAGGAGATTCGTCGTGCACTTATTGATGCCGATGTTAGCTACAAGGTTGCTAAATCATTCACCGATGAGGTAAAGCGTAAAGCCCTCGGACAGGATGTGCTTACTGCAGTGAAGCCTGGTCAGATGATGACCAAGATTGTACGCGATGAGTTGGCACAGCTTATGGGTGGCACAGCCACAGATGTTAACCTTGAGGGTAATCCTGCCGTAATACTTATCGCTGGTCTTCAGGGTTCGGGTAAGACAACATTCTCAGGTAAGTTCGCTTCACTTCTCAAGACAAAGAAGAATCGTAAGGTATTGCTCGTAGCCTGCGACGTTTACCGTCCTGCCGCTATCGACCAGCTTAAGATTTTGGGCGATACCGTAGGTGTAGAGGTATATACAGAGCCAGGTAACAACAACCCTGTTGAGATTGCTAAGAATGCTATCAACTATGCTCGTCAGAAGGGCTACAACACTGTGATTGTCGATACAGCAGGTCGTTTGGCTGTTGATGAGGCGATGATGGTGGAGATTACAGAGATCAAGGCTACCATCAATCCATCGGAGACCCTCTTCGTTGTGGATGCCATGACAGGTCAGGATGCTGTAAATACTGCTAAGGAGTTCAACGATCGTCTCAACTTCGACGGTGTTGTTCTTACAAAGCTAGATGGTGACACACGTGGTGGTGCTGCAATCTCTATCCGCTCGGTAGTAGACAAGCCTTTGAAGTTTATCTCTTCAGGCGAGAAGATGGATGCTCTCCAGGTATTCCATCCTGAGCGTATGGCAGATCGTATCCTCGGCATGGGTGATGTTGTATCACTTGTTGAGCGCGCACAGGAGCAGTTCGACGAGGAGCAGGCACGTAAGCTCAAGAAGAAGCTTATCAAGGATCAGTTCGACTTCAACGACTTCCGCGAGCAGATCGGACAGATTAAGAAGATGGGTAACCTTAAGGATCTTGCTTCGATGATTCCTGGCGTAGGCAAGGCATTGAAGGATGTAGAGATTCCAGATGACGCCTTCAAGCAGACTGAGGCTATCATCGACTCTATGACACCTGAGGAGCGCGAGAAGCCAGAGATTATCAACACTCGTCGCAGAGAGCGTATTGCACGCGGTTCGGGCACAACTGTTGCGGATGTTAATCGCTTGTTGAAGCAGTTTGACCAGACACGTAAGATGATGAAGACTGTAGCTGGTGGAGGTCTTCAGCGTCAGATGAAACAGATGCAGCGTGGTGGTCATCGTCGCCGATAATAGCGAAGCTGTCTAACAAGGTTATTTTGGCGTTCTTTGTTGATGTAACAGCGCATCTACTACCGCTAACGAAATATTTCGCCAATGGGCAGTACGCTTAAGTACAGCCCATCGTCTCAAATTTCGCCGAGCGTTGTATCTGCACTATTCTCTCAACAAACGC
>JAGBUS010000005.1 GCA_017630735.1 Alistipes sp.
AAAACCCTTCTGACGCTTGTAGCGAGAGTAGATGTCGGAAGCGATATATCCGAGTGGGTGACCTACGTGGAGACCAGCACCCGATGGATATGGGAACATGTCAAGAACGTAGAACTTAGGGCGTGAAGGGTCTACTTCAACTTTGTAAGTACCCTCCTCTTGCCACTTCTTCTGCCATTTCTGCTCAATGGCTTTAAAATTGTATTCCATAAAAATAAAGTTTTATTTTGTTATTGTCGTTTTACTCGTTTGTGTAGTCGTATTCGTAGATGTATGCTTTATACTCTTTCCAGCCAGTTGCTGCTTTATATGCGTTTATAATACTATCATCATTTGATGCAGGAACATAAATAATGCGACTACTGTCGTTAAGGTCAAATACATGGTTGCCATCCAATGTTGGAGGTGTTATAGCCTTGCAATATACGCTTATCAGGGAGTAGCAATAATCGAATGCACAACTTCCAATCGACTTGACGCTATCTCCGATAGTAACACTTATCAAGTTATGGCATTCATAGAATGAAGAACTTCCAATCGCAGTTACGCTATTAGGTATAGTAACACTTGATAGACTCATGCATCGTCCGAATGCCCACTCTCCAATCTTCGTTACGCTATTAGGGATAGTAACATTCGTCAGGTTGGCGCAATAATTGAATGCATAATCTCCAATTGTAGTTACACTATCACCAATAGTTACACTTGTTAGGATGCGACATTCAGAAAATGCATAACGTCCAATAGTAGTCACGTTATCTGGGATAGTAATACTTGTCAAGCTATCGCAATCTCTGAGAGCATGATCCCCAATCGTTATTACACTATCAGGAATGATTATACCTGTCAGGCTACTGCACATGTAAAATGCAGAATCTCCTATCATTGTTACGCTATCAGGAATAGTAATACTTGTCAGACCGTCGCAATCGTAGAAAGCATTTTCGCCTATCGAGGTCACGCTTTCAGAAAGGGTGATACCAGTCAGTTTATCGCAGTTGCGAAAAGCTTGCTTGCCAATCATAGTAACGTCGCCATCAAAAGTGATTACACCCTTACTATCATATGTATTTGAAATAATATTAGCCCCAAAAATGTTAGTGTTATAAGGTTGTATAGTATTACTATTAGACGATGTATACCAAATCTGATTTGAAGGAGGAATATTAGATGAGTACACCACCTCTGTCATTGGCAAAATATGGTTGCGCACAATAGTAATTACCTTATTTGAAGATTTAATCATCTTAGTGCCATCTGAACAAGTAATCTCAACTGTAATTCCCTTTTCAAATGTCTGTGGTGGCAAGGCGATATAGAATGCCGTTGGCTCTGTGCCAAGCACTACGCCGTCGCCACAGTTCAATGTCACCTCCTTAAGGATGGTGCCAGGGCGAACAAGTGTGCCACCAGCTTCGCCATCCGCCACCTCATCATTAGATGTCGATGCAAGGGTAGATGATGCATCCGAAGAGTTGATATACAACTCGCCTGCTACCTGCTCATCATCGTTACCACGCAAGGCGATGCTCTGAACCTTCTCGCCACTACCTGTGAGCTGTAACTTTAGCCAGCCGCACACGCTCTTAAGCGATATTTGGTTATACTCGCTTGACGAAATCATAATATTACCATTCAGACCATAGCTATTTTTGATGTATGTCTGCTCGGCAGGTAGTGATGCTTGAACATTACGTGTCTCGGAGTTATAGAAATAGCCCTCGTTATATGGGTAGACTACTACGATATGGTTTGTTGTAGCAGGTGGGTTTATGCTACTATCTACAGGCATAATATCGCCACTGCGGTCGCCTGTCTCGCCCTGGAACTGCCACTGCTCGTTCACGGTGCTACGGTAGAATACCGACACAAGATCGTCCTTTGTCCATACGGTCTTAAGCTCGTCGTTGAGCTGGATACGTGTATCCTCCCCCTCGAAAGAGACATTAATCGTGCGGTTGAGATTAGTAGTAGGGTTCTGCACCTCTACAATAACATCCTGCGAGCATGCCGCAACCATCATCGCAACGAATATAATATGTAGTAGCTTTTTCATTGGTTATCTTTTTAGTCTGTTCTTTTTACTTTAATAATGCCGTAGGCACCATACTTTTCAGTTTTCACTTTTCACTTTAATCCTCGTCGTCATCTATGAATGCTCCGTCGTCGAAGTAGAAGCCATCCATAAGGGCATCTATATCGCGACGCTCCTTCTTCGTTGGGCGTCCTGTACCGCGGTCGCGGAATACGAAGATGGTCTCGTGTGGCACGTTCAGTTTATCCAACTCCTCCTGTGGTGTGCAGTTGAGGCAGTACATAGGTACATTCTTTGCTGGCTGACGGCTCGAAACAAGGTCAAGAACCTTATAGCTATATGTTACGCGCTCACGGCGCACGGTAATCATATCGCCAATCTTAACCTCGCGCGAGGGCTTGGCGTAGGCGTTGTTCACCATTACGCGGTTTTGGCGTATGGCATCGGCAGCATCGCTACGTGTCTTGAAGATGCGCACTGCCCAAAGATATTTATCTAATCGTATATCGCTCATAGTTATCGTTTTGTTGTGATAGATGGCATACGGCTAACGCTGATAATCATGCCGAGGGCTATCGACATAGACATCAGTGAGGAGCCTCCGCGAGATATTAGCGGTAGTGTCTGTCCCGTTTCAGGGAAGAGGTTTACCTGAACAAGGATGTGGAGCATCGCCTGGCAGGTGATAAGGAGTCCTAATCCCGCAGCCATAAGTGTAGGGAATGCTGTAGTACAGCGTCGGCATATCTCTATCGCACGGAAGGTAATCCACAGGTATAGTAGCATAAGCACCAGAGCAGCAACAACGCCATACTCCGATGCGAAGAATGCGTAGGCATAGTCACTCTCAGGGTGGATAACTATAGCACGTGAGGAGCTATGTCCTGCACCCTCGCCCATAAGACCTCCATTATGTATAGCTATCATAGCAAGCTCGGTATCCGACATTTCGTAGAAATACTGCTTCTCGCCACTTGTGGTCATCTCTGTCACCCAGCGTGTGAGACGTGTTACCGCCGTATCTCCACGACCCATGCCTACCATTGCCAAAAGAGTAAAGCCTAATGCCGCAGATACCACGCCAACGATCAGCGTCTTGAACAATTCGCGTTTTGATACACGTCCAATATATAGCGTAAGAAGCGAAGCGATACCAATAATCACGGCAGAGGATATATGTGCCGGCGCAATAACGGCGCACGATACAATCACAGGACCCAACAAAGGCCATGTATTCTCCACTAATATACGTTTCTGCACAGGGTCGCTGATGCGGAACGATGTAGGCAATAGCTTGATATTGTGTATTGTACTCTGCCTCTCTGCCATGCGACGTGCGAGCATTAAGATTGTGCATACCTTAAGAATTTCCGATGGCTGGAACTGGAATGGACCAATAGGCAACCATCGTGCAGCACCATTCATTGAATTTCCTACAAAGTAGGTAGCTACGGTGAGTAGAACAAACAACCAATAGAGGATACTTGCCCAGCGATGATAGAATGTATAGTTAATCTTGTGGGTAACAAATATAAATGGTAGCGATACAACCATGATTAACATTATCTGCTGGCGCAACGACTCAGTAGTGGTGAGACTTGAGGTTATGTCGTATGCCATCTTTGCCGTAGATGAGTATACTACAAGTATGGATATGACGATGAGTGCTGCGTAGATTATCCACAGCGTGCGGTCTCCCTCAAATATCGGTGCGCGACGTAATGCCTCTTCAGGTGTTATATTCTCTCTTTTGCTCATTATTAGTCTCTACTACTACTTGTTTAGTACGTTGTTTGCCACCCACTCCTTGAACATACGACCACGCTCCTCGTAGTTCTTGAAGAGGTCGAAGCTTGCGCATGCAGGTGATAGAAGTACTGTATCGCCAGGTGTTGCTACATCACGAGCTGCTGCCATAGCATCTTCGAAGGTGTTGCAGTCACGGATAACAGGTACGATGTCGGCAAATTCGCGCTTTAGCTTTGCATTGTCAACGCCCATGCAGATAAGAACCTTTACCTTGCGGCGTGCAAACTCCTTAAGTGGTGAGTAGTCGTTACCCTTATCTGTACCGCCAGCAATCCATACTGTTGGACGCTTCATGCTCTCCAAAGCATACCATACAGAGTCGACATTTGTAGCCTTCGAGTCGTTCACCCACTCGATATCGTTTTGATTTCCTGCTGGCTCCAAGCGGTGCTCCACAGGTGAGAAGTTATAGATGGAACGCTTAATAACCTTAGGATCCACACCCGCAGCGAGTGTTGCTAAGGCTGCCGACATAGCATTGTAAATGTTATGCATGCCCTCAATCTTCATCTTGCGAGTATCAACAGTCACGGACTTCTTGCCTACGGTAGCGGTGAATGTATGACCCTCAAGTATGGCATCACCATCACCACTGGCAATTGCAGTGTTGATTGCAAAAGGTAGCTGGTGAGCACGTAGCGAGTCGTCCATCTCTACAAGCATCTGCTGTGTTGTCTCGTCATCTGCTGAGTAGATAAAGTAGTCGGTTGATGTCTGATTCTGCGTGATACGCATCTTCGAACGTGCGTAGTTATCAAGCTTATAGTCGTAGCGGTCTAAGTGGTCGGGTGTGATGTTTGTTAACACACCGATGTCTGCCTTAAACTTAAAGCATCCGTCAAGCTGGAACGAGCTAAGCTCCAGTACGTGCCAGAAGTATTTGTCCGTAGCAACGGAGTAGGCGAAGCTCTCACCGATATTACCACCAAGCGACACCTTACGTCCTGCATCGACCATGATTTTGTAGATGAGGGATGTCGTTGTGGTCTTACCATTTGAGCCGGTGATACATATCGTCTTTGCTACGCCCTTATAGCGTGAAGCAAACTCTATCTCGGAGATTACAGGGATGCCACGCTCACGTATCTTTACAACGATAGGTGCTGTATCTGGAATACCAGGTGACTTGATAACCTCGTTAGCATCTAATATACGCTCCTCGGTATGCTCACCCTCTTCATACTCCACGCTCCACTCATCAAGGCGTGCCTTAAACTTATCGGCAATCTTACCTTTATCAGAGAGGAATACATCAAAACCCTTCTTTTTTGCAAGGATGGCTGAACCATAGCCTGAAATACCGCCACCCAAAACTGCTATCTTACGTTTCATAATTTCTACGTTTTTCGTTACTGAATTTTAAGTGTTACAAGTGTCATTGCCGCAAGAAGCAATGAGATGATGAAGAAGCGCATCATAATCTTTGTCTCGAAAAGTCCCTTCTTCTGGAAGTGGTGATGTAGTGGTGACATGAGGAATATACGACGACCCTCACCATACTTCTTCTTTGTATATTTGAAATATCCAACCTGTATCATCACCGAGAGTGCCTCAACAAGGAATACTCCACATAATAGTGGTAGGAGTAACTCCTTACGGATGCAGAGCGCGAATACAGCGATTATACCACCGATGGTTAGTGAGCCTGTGTCGCCCATAAATATCTGCGCAGGGAAGGAGTTGTACCACAAAAATCCAATTAGCGCACCAGCAAAGGCTGCTGCAAAGACTATCAGCTCACCACTATTGGGTATGTACATGATATTGAGATAATCCGAGTAGATGATATGTCCAGATAGGTATGCCAAGCCACCCAACACCATAACTATCGGCACGGATACACCTGTTAGCAAGCCATCGATACCATCTGTGAGGTTTGCTCCATTCGATACGGCTGTGATAACGAAGATAGCAACGATGATATATACTATCCATGCCAAAGTATCGTTACCTCCAGTGAGTACTTTATAGTCAAGCATTGTATCCTTCAAAAATGGGATAGATGTCTTAGTGGTCTTCTCTGGTGTTGTGCTTATGATATGCTTCTCGGTGTAGCTATTCACCACCTCGCCAGTCTCTACATCAGTAACGTTGTAGCCCTTAGTCTCAAAAATCTTCTCGTGGATTACAATATCACTCGATAGCCACATTGTTGTGCCAACGATAATACCTAAGCCCACCTGACCGATAATCTTAAAGCGACCATTAAGACCATCCTTGTTGTGGCGAAATACTTTGATATAGTCGTCAAGGCCTCCGATAAATCCAAGCCATAATGTTGAGATAAGCATCAGCTGGATATATACATTCTGCAAGTCGCCAAAGAGCAAAACAGGGATAATCACCGCGAGGATGATTATAATACCACCCATGGTTGGTGTGCCCTTCTTTTGTAGCTGTCCCTCAAGTCCGAGGTCACGAATATCCTCGCCAATCTGCTTGCGCTTTAGGAAGCGTATGATGCGCTTACCAAAAACAATAGCAATAAGAAGAGATATAATGATTGCTGCTGCCGAGCGGAACGAGATATACTCGACAACACGCATACCTGGAAGGTCAGTAGTCTTGTTTAGATATTCAAAAAGAGAGTAAAGCATTGTAAAAGATTGTTTTTGTGTCTCTGTGTATGATTATTTGTTATGTGTAGTCTCAAAGGCGTCGCGAATCTCCTCGCGGTCATCGAAATGGTGCTTCTCTGTGCCGATGATTTGGTAATCCTCATGTCCTTTGCCCGCAATGAGAATTATATCTTCGGGGTGTGCAAGCATAGCGGCAGTACGTATCGCCTCTCTGCGGTCGGTGATGCGTAACCAATTCTTTGCGCTACCTACGCCTGCTACAACATCATCAAGGATTGCCTCTGGCGATTCGGTGCGAGGGTTGTCGGAGGTAAATATAGCTGTTGTAGCATACTTAACCGCTATGGCAGCCATCTCAGGACGTTTGGTCTTATCTCTGTCGCCACCACAGCCACATACTACAAACAGACGTTGTTCATCGCGACGCACCTCCTCTATAGTCTGGAGAACATTCTCCAAGGCATCAGGTGTATGTGCATAGTCTACAATCGCGATAGTGCGATCCTCGGCAATGATTGTCTCAAAGCGACCAGCAACAGGTGTTAACTGTGAAAGGGTGGTTAATACCTCCAACTTGTCGATTCCGAGGAGTGTAGCCGCAGCGTATACGGTAGTGAGGTTGTAGGCGTTGAAACGACCCGTAAACTTCACCCATACCTCTTGGTTGTCGATGTGTAGGAGCATGCCATCTGGTAGCATCTCGATAATCTTAGTGCGGAAGTCCGCCATAGAACGTAGCGATAGGCGGTAGTGCTTAGCGTTACAATTTTGAAGCATCACCTCTCCGTTACGGTCGTCGATGTTTACCACAGCCCAGGCATTCTTGCTCAAACCATCGAAGAATGACTTCTTGGCACGAATATATTCCTTGTAGGTTCCGTGATAGTCGAGGTGGTCGTGTGTGAGGTTGCTGAAAAGTGCACCAGCAAAGTGTAGTCCCTCGATGCGGTGCTGAGCTGCTGCATGTGATGATACCTCCATAAAGCAGTAGTCGCAACCCTCATTGACCATCTCGCGCATCATCTGGTTGAGGCGTATAGAGTCGGGCGTGGTGTGTGTGGAGTGTATGCTACGCTGACCAATGTGGTAGACAACAGTTGAGATAAGTCCGGTGTTGTACCCCATAGCCATAAACATGTCGTAGAGAAGTGTTGCAGTTGTGGTCTTGCCATTAGTGCCTGTGACACCTACGAGACGAAGCTCGCGTGATGGGTGTCCATAAAAGGCAGCTGCGATATGTGCCATAGCAATGTTGCTATCCTCAACCATAACGTAGCTTACTCCATCTATAAGGGTTGTAGGCATCTCCTCGCATACGATAACCGAAGCTCCTCGCTCTATCGCCGAAGCAATGTAGTTGTGTCCGTCGCTCTGTGTGCCACGTACTGCAAAGAAGCATGAGCCACACTCCACGGTGCGCGAGTCGTAAGTAAGTGCGCTTACGACTGGATTATTCGGATTCTCTATCTCTAACACTCGAACATCGTCGAGCAAATCATTAAGTCGTTTCATGGTCATTATGTCTATCTCTCTAAGAGAAGTTCAATTGTCATATTTTCGTGTGTGATGTTATATCCTGGGTTTAAACTCTGAGTTTTCACGCGACCGCTACCGCGATGTTTAACGGTGAGACCTGCCTGCTCAAGGATGTAGAGAGCGTCGGTAAGTCCCATGCCACGTACATCAGGAACCTTGCCCTCAGTGATTGTAATGCCCACAATCGTAGATTCGTTATCTTCAATTGTCGCACGACTCCACTTTCCACCCTCGCTATTATCTGTTACATCATTGGTCATTGCACATATCTTTGCCACATGCTTACTCTTGCCACCCTTGATTGACTTAGGAACATGCTTCTCGTCGATGTCCTCAATAGCAGAGTGAAGGGTATGGTCATTTGCATAGATATACTCCATAATGTCGGATGCTACAGGTGCGGAAAGGTCAATACCAAAGTATGTAGGGCTTTCGGGTGTCGCCTGCTTACATACGCCAACCATAATCGTATACTTAGGATTCTCCTGTGGCATAGTACATATTATCGAGCCGTAGTAGTAGTTGTCCTCCTTGCCATTTATACCATTACGCATCTGTATGTTATCAATGCGGCTCTCGCTCACGAATGTACTCCACATCTGTGCCGTACCCGTTTTACAACCAAATGGTATGACGAGGTCTCTGAAGTGTCTGCCCGTGCGTTCGGATGCTGCTGCAAGACAAGTATCCAAGAGTGCCAGTGTCTTTTTTGAGCACATCTTATCAATGAGCGTTACTACAGGCATCTTCTCAATCACCTCACCATCGCGTTCTATGCGCTCTACGAAGCGTGGCGCAACCATACGACCCTCATTTGCAACGCCATTATAGAAGGTGAGCATGTGAATAGGTGGAACATCCATCTCATAGCCATACGCAAGACGTGGTAGGCGCGAGCTTGTGCTTCCGCGCTGGTTCCACTCTGGTGTATCTGCCATAGTCAAACGTCCCTTTCTTTCGCCATAAGCCTCAAGACCAATGTAGTCGTTGAAGCGTAGTTTAGCAAGGAAGTCTGTATACTTCTTAGGGTTATCCTTGAAGGTCTCATAAATAGCCTTTGCAAAGTATACGTTTGAGGAGTGAGCAAATGCATCTTTAAGTGTTACATTGCCATCGCTATCCTTGCCTGCAGCGTCGTGTGAGTCCTCAATCTTCGCAGCACCCACCTTAACAGCATGGTTAGGACGCGCATGCTCGGTATTCACCTCTGTATAGAGGTCATATCCACCAATCTCAAGGAGTGCCATAGCTGAGGCGAGTTTCATGGTTGAACCTGGGCTTATGGCGGTCTTTAGTGCATGGTTGTTCACGCGCTCACTATATGTTGTGCCACGCTCAACGCCCGAACCAAGGCTAACCATACAGAGCATATTTCCTGTCTTTACCTCCATCACCATTGCAACACCAAACGAGGCATTCTGTCGGCGAAGCATGGTGTCCAATCGCTCATGTGCCATGCGCTGAAGTCCTGCGTCAATAGTGGTAATGAGGTTAGCTCCATTCTCAACAGGGCGGTTGTTCTTATCTGCAACACGAGTCCAGAAGCCATGTGCGATTCGTTGCTCCTTGCTCTGTCCATCTCTACCTGCGAGATTGTCGTTGAAAAGACCCTCAAGACCTGTTCCTGGTACCTTCTTGCCATCGACAACAATAGTGTCGTAGCGACCAATAGTTTGGCGTGCTATATCTCCTGAAGGATATAGACGTTTGTCGTGTGGCTGTGCGCTGAACACAACGCCCATGTTGTTATTGAAGATAGGGAATGTGCGCTTCATCATATCCCACTCGTCAATGGTTATGGTACGCGGCATAATCTTATATGCACGGCGTTTTCTTCCGCTGCGGTAACGCTCAGATATAAGTTTCTGTCGGTACTCAGATGCGGAGATATATTTGTAGTTATGCTCTTGTGCATCCTCCGGTGAAAAGTGTGCAGCGAGGAGCTGAGATAGAGCCTCCACATTTTTGAGGTATGCCGCAGTATCAGCCTTAAGGATACCCTCTGAGCCAAAGTCAAGGATAACACTATAACGAAGACTTGATATCGCCAGTGGCTCGCCGTCGCGTGAAAATATTGTGCCTCGGTGTGCCTCGATATCGTTAATACGATAGATGCCATCCTTGATTACCTCTGCATTATGACGCACAGATGGGCTGATAGCAATAATCCATACGAGACGTGCTATAACACAAATTCCGCAGATTATGAGTATGGCATATAGCGATTTGACACGAGATATAATGTCGTGTCTAAGGGTGCGAGGACGTTTGCTCTTACGTCCATCGCTATTTCCGCTTTGTGAACCTCTATTTTGTGCCATAACTATCTTTCAATTAATCGGCTATCTTTTGATAGATCTATGAGCTCTATGTCGTAGCTCTTGAGGCGTGCTGTTACAGCTCGCTTTGACGAGAGACCATACTTCTCCTCCTCCTTGAGTACGGCTCGCTCGTGAAGAACAGATGCATACTTCTCTCGCTGTCGGTACTCACGATTGGCATTGAGCGACATGAATGTTAAGAAGATGCTGAAGAAACACATTATGGCTATTGCTATGAAATAGCGATAGTAGGGTAGTGAGCCTTCAGTGAGTATGCGTCCTGTGGTGATGAGCGTCCATGGATTCATGCTCTCGTTGGACTGCTCCTCATTTTCATCTTCGATAAAAGGCGTGTCATCCTCATCGTAGTCGTACCATGGAGCATCATCCTCCTGACGTTGCGCTGCCTCTGCCTCTTCATCTTCGAGGATTATCACCTCGTTGTGAATACGTGCTTCGTCTGCGTTGTCGTATATATCTCGTCTATCGCGTGGTGACATAATCTGCTATTCTGCTAATTTTTCGGCTACACGTAGCTTGGCACTACGTGAGCGTGGGTTTGTTGTAATCTCCTCGTCGGAAGGAACAATCGCTTTGCGAGAGATAACCTTAAATGGCGTTGTGGCGCGACCAAAGAAATCTTTCTCGATAACACCCTCACAATTGCCACTTCGCATGAAATTCTTTACCAAGCGATCCTCTAATGAGTGATACGACATAACTACCAAGCGACCCTCAGGACTGAGTAACTTCGCGCTCTGCTCAAGAGCCATTTTAAGAGCCTCAATTTCGCCATTAAGCTCGATGCGTATTGCCTGAAAGAGCTTTGTGAGAAACTTCGCTTCATCCTTAGGCGGTGTGCAAGGCTTCACTGCCTCGACAAGCTCTGCGGTAGTTGTTATAGGCTTCTCTGTTCGTGCGCGCTCAATGCAGTTGGCAATCTTCCATGTGGTGTCCAACTCGCCATATTCCGAAAAAATCTTCGCTAAGGCATCATTTGTGTAGGTGTTAATGATATCGGCAGCAGTGCGACCACCACGTGTATTCATGCGCATATCGAGAAGAGCCTCACCACGGAACGAAAAACCGCGATGCTTAGCATCAAAGTGGTGCGATGAAACGCCGAGGTCCGCTAATATGCCGTCAACATGCTCAACACCTCGTAGGCGTAGAGCACCACGTACAAAGCGGAAGTTCGATGCCACAAAGGTGTGACGAGGATCCTGGGGTGCGTTTGCCTCAGCATCGGGGTCCTGGTCGAGGGAGTAAAGATGTCCTTCAGGACCGAGGTGTTTGAGTATCTCGCGAGTGTGTCCGCCGCCGCCCATTGTGAGGTCGACATATATGCCGTTTGGCTTGATGTTGAGAGCCGAAATACACTCGTCGAGCATCACTGGTATATGGTATGTTTCGATCGCCATTTTTCGTGTGGTTTTACATAGTAAAAAATAACGGTGCTAAGATACGAATTTTATCCCGAAAATTACAATTTTTATGGTGATGAATTATCAACAAAATGGATGTGTGCCAATGAGCGACCCATGGAGCGTTATTACGGAGCTACATAAAGCAAAATTTTTGTATCGAGCAAAGCATCGTGATACTTCATTTTATACCGTTAATGGTGACTGCGAAAATGTTGAATATTGATGAGTTTTATGTGTCGGTGAAAAAACGACATATAAAAAAGTAGCAGACTAAATAATAGTCTGCTACTTTTGTTGTATGGTATAGTTAAAATACTGTTATTCAGAATATTAGTAATTTTCGATAACTGACTCAAGATACTGCTTCCAGATAAGAGCTGCGCCGCCCAAAATAGCTACATTCTTATCCTGGATGCCACTCATTACCAACTTTACCTTGCCCTTAAATACGGTCAACTGATTCTCCTCCATATAGCGATATGTAGGCTTCATGATGAAGTCGCCAGCGTTAGCCAAACCACCGAAGAGAATGATTGCCTCAGGCGATGTGATTGCAGTGAGGTCAGCAAGAGCCTCGCCGAGAACTCTACCTGTACGCTCAAATGCCTCCAAGGCAATAGGGTCGTTCTTCTTAGCGGCGTCAGAGAGCATCTTTGCCTCAAACTTATCATAAGGAACTGAGCGGAGCTCACTGTCGCATGTCATAGTTGCCATAAGCTCAAAAGCGGTGCGCTTGATACCTGTAGCTGATACATACGCCTCAAGGCAACCTCTGCGACCGCAACCGCACTGACGACCTGTCTGACGTGACTCTACAGCGATATGACCATACTCGCCAGCGAAGCCATCGCTACCATAAACCATCTCGCCATTACATACGATACCAGAGCCGAGACCTGTACCGAGTGTAATCATAGCAAAATCCTTCATGCCACGAGCATTACCAAAGACCATCTCGCCGATAGCTGCAGCATTAGCGTCGTTGGTAATCATAATCTTAACGCCCTCAAAGTACTTGTTCAAATCCTCAACGAACTTGAATACGCGGATTGAGTCTGGACGTGGGTCGGTAGGATCCTCGAACTTCCAAAGGTTTGCAGGAGTCTCAATCTCACCGGTATGGATGCAGGCGTTAGGTGCGCCGATACCAATACCGATAAGCTCGCACTCAGGCTGTGAGGCAATAACCTCCTTCATTGCCTGGGCAAGTGTCTCAATATATGGTTTGTAGTCGTCGAAATATCTGAACTTTTCAGTAGATATCTTGCCTTCGGCAACCACATTACCGTCCTCATCAACAAGGCCGAAAGCTGTATTGGTACCGCCAATATCGATACCCATTGCAAGTTTTTTCATCATAGTATTTAGCAATTATACGAAAATTATTGGTCAAAGTTACCAAAATAATTTTAATCTATGCAAAAAAAATCTTAATTTTGAGCCATAATTTAAAAACAGGTAATTATGACACATACCAACAACGAGATATTGCAACTCTTTGAGAGTGCTTTGGCGCAGATGCAGACCCCTGAGGAGCCTGAACTTTTGTATGCTCCCATCATCTATTCGATGTCGGGTGGAGGCAAGCGTCTACGACCTGTATTGTTGCTTCTAACAGCCGAGGCGTTTGGTGGTAATGTCGAAGAGGCAATGCCTGCGGCTCTCGCTGTAGAGATTTTCCATAACTTCACACTTTTGCACGATGATATTATGGATAATGCCGATGTGCGTCGTGGTAAGCCTTCGGTATTTGCAAAGTGGGGTGGTAATGTGGCTCTTCTTTCGGGTGATGCAATGCTTATTACGGCATACAAGCATCTTGCTCGCGTGGCTCCGGATGTGCTTCCTCGTGTGATGAATATCTTTGGCGATATGGCACTTGAGGTTTGTGAGGGTCAGCAGTATGATATGGACTTCGAGAGTATGGATGGTGTCTCTGTGGAGGAGTATATGCAGATGATTGAGCGTAAGACCTCTGCGCTTCTTTCAGGCTCGGCAACCATAGGTGCTACGATGGCAGGTGCTTCGGAGGATGATATTCGCAAGATATATCGCTTTGCTACGGAGTTGGGTCTTGCTTTCCAGCTTCAGGATGATGTTCTTGATAGCTTTGGTGATGAGGCTCTTGGCAAGAAGATTGGTGGTGATATTCTTGAGGGTAAAAAGACCTTCCTTATGGTGCAGGCGGTAAACCGCGCTGATGACATGGAGCGTGAGGTGCTTCGTACAACACATCGCGATGCTTCGCTCTCGGATGATGAGAAGATTTCTCGAATAAAGGCGTTGTATGAGAAGTTGGAGGTACGTCGTATAGCAGAACAGCAGATAGAGTTACGTTTCGAGCGTGCATTGTCGATACTTGATACACTATCTATCGATCAGGCTCGTACAGCAACGCTTCGTGAGTTTGCGCGTAACCTTATGGGACGTAAAAAATAAGAATATGATAAGAAGAAAGGATATAGAGATAATGGCCCCTGTGGGGTCGTATGAGTCGCTAAATGCTGCTATTGCGGCAGGTGCCGACTCGGTATATTTTGGTGTTGAGCAGCTTAACATGCGTGCTGCATCGTCGGTTAACTTTACACTCGATGACCTTGCGGAGATTGTTCGCATTGCTCATGAGGCGGGCGTAAAGACCTACCTTACTGTAAACATCGTCATCTATGATGATGAGATGGAGGTTATGCGTCGCATTATCGACAGAGCAAAGGCAGAGGGTATTGATGCTATCATCGCCACCGACTTGGCGGCTATCCTCTATGCTCGTGAGGTGGGTATCGAGGTGCATATCTCTACGCAGAGCAATATTTCGAACATCACAGCTGTTAAGTTCTTCTCGCAGTGGGCAGATGTTGTGGTGCTTGCGCGTGAGTTGTCGTTGGAGCAGATTGCAGCCATTTCGAAGCAGATCGAGGAGCAGAATATTTGCGGTCCTGCGGGTGAGTTGGTCAAGATTGAGATGTTCGCACATGGTGCTATGTGTATGTCGATGTCGGGTAAGTGCTACCTCTCGGAGCATGAGTCGCACCACTCGGCAAACCGCGGTGCGTGCCGCCAGATTTGTCGCCGTAAGTATACCATCACCGACAAGGATTCGGGTCAGCAGCTCGATATTGATGGACAGTATGTTCTCTCGCCTAAGGATTTGTGTACTATAGACTTCCTCGATACCTTTATTAACGCAGGTGTGCGTGTCCTAAAGATAGAGGGTCGTGCGCGCGGTGGCGAGTATGTAAAGCGTGTTGTGGAGAGCTATAACGAGGCACTTATGCTCTTGGAGCGTGGTGAGTTTAGCGAGGAGACAGTTGCACCTCTTAAGGAGAAGCTTCGCACAGTCTTTAATCGTGACTTCTGGGGAGGTTATTATGCTGCCAAAACTATGGTTGAGCATAGCCAGCACTATGGCTCATCAGCAACCCTTAAGAAGGTATATATGGGTAAGGTTACCAACTACTTCAAGAAGATTGGTGTTGCCTAGAGACTTGTTGAGGCTTGCGAGGTCAGCGAGGGCGATGCACTCCTCTTTATGGGTGAGAAGAGTGGCGTTGTGGAGCAGAAGGCTGAGGGTATCATGGTCAAGGAGCTTCCTGCCGCTATGGCAAAGCAGGGTGACTATATGTCGCTAAAGACCGTCAGCGAGGTGCGACGTGGCGACAAAGTGTACAAAGAAGTCCCAAGATAGTTTTGTTGTGATAAGGGCGCATCTGTGGCATCGGGCTTGTTGGTCAAATGCTCATTTACGTTTAGTAAACTCCGCTTTGCCCAACTGCGACCCGCTACCACATCTGCAGCCTTTCTGACAACAAAACGGAACGTAAATCAGGTAATTAGAGGTATTCCATATTAACCTATTAAACTAAAACAATAACTTAAAACTATATAACTATGTTTAGCAAAGAGACTTATATTGGACGTCGTGCTGAGTTGGCACGTCGCGTGGGCAAGGGTTTGATTCTTCTTCCAGGTAACCCTGAGGTGCCTAACAACTATCCAAACAATACATACTACTTCCGTCAGGACTCTACATTCCGTTACTATTTTGGTCTTGACGTGCCATCGTTGGTTGGTCTTCTTGATGCTGAGTCTGGCGAGGCTTACATCTTTGGTGATGACTTCACCGTGGAGGATATCATCTGGACAGGTCCTATGCCTACCATCGCAGAGCAGGCAGCTGAGGTAGGTGTGGAGCGCACAGCACCTCTTGCAGAGTTGCGCGGTGTATTGCGCAAGGCTATCGAGCAGAACCGCCCTGTACACTACCTCCCACCATATCGTGCGGAGTTGAAGATTTCGATGGCTGAGTTGCTCGGTATTCGCCTCGATATGCTTCACGAGCGTAAGTCTTTGGATTTGATGTTTGCCGTGGCTGAGATGCGCGAGAAGAAGTCTGCAGAGGAGATTGAGGCTTTGGAGCGTGCATTTAAGATTGGCTACCAGATGCACATCACCGCTATGGGAATGTGTCGTCCAGGAGTTGTGGAGCGTGAGATTGCTGGTCGCTTGGAGGGTATTGCAAAGTCATACGGTCAGGGTGTATCGTTCCCAACTATCGTGACACAGCACGGCGAGATTTTGCATAACCACAACCACGATGGTGTGTTGGAGGCTGGTCGCTTGTTGTTGGTTGACGGTTGTGGCGAGTCTGTTGAGGGCTACTGCTCTGATCACACACGTACATATCCTGTAAGTGGTAAGTTCACCGACTTGCAGCGTGATATATATAATATAGTATTGCGCGCGCACGGCGAGGTTAAGGATATGATTAAACCTGGCACTATGTACACAGATATTCACCGCGCTGCATACCTCTCATTGGCTGAGGGCTTGAAGGGCGTAGGTCTCATCAAGACATCTGCTGAGACAGCTGTTGATGCTGGTGCTATGTATCTCTTTATGCCTCATGGCTTGGGTCACGGTATGGGCTTGGATGTTCACGACTTGGAGAATATCGGCGAGCGTTCATTCGACTTCTCGACTGTTGCTGAGCGTGCTGCAAAGTCAGCAACATGCATCCACCGCTCTACATGGCGTGTTGAGCCAGGTACGGTTATGTCCGACGAGCCAGGTATCTACTTTATCCCTGCGCTTATCGACAAGTGTCGAGCTGAGGGTAAGTTTACCGATATCGTAAACTACGACGCTCTCGACTCATTCCGCAACTTCGGAGGTATCCGTATCGAGGATGATGTTCTTGTTACAGAGACAGGTAGCCGCTTCATTGGCGATAAGCTTCTCCCACTCACTGTTGAGGAGTTGGAGGCTGTAGTAGGCTCTTTGAAGTAGAAGTCTGTAGGTATTGATAATTTAGATTGGGTGTTCGAAAATATCTATTTGATGGATTAGTGATTTTGCCCTATTTTTGCAACACTAACAATAATAATACATTGAACAGATATGAAGACAGATATTGAGATTGCAAGAGAGGCGAAATTGAAGAATATCCGTGAGGTTGCCGCACAGGTTGGCTTCCCTGATGAGGAGGTATTCAACTATGGTAAGTATATCGCAAAGGTGCCTTATCGCCTTATCGACGATAAGAAGGTGCAGAAGAATCACCTTATCCTTGTAACTGCCATCACCGCAACAAAGGCTGGTGTAGGTAAGACTACCGTGAGCATCGGTCTCGGCATGGGTCTTAACTATATTGGCAAGAAGGCTATCATAGCACTTCGTGAGCCATCACTCGGTCCTTGCTTCGGTATGAAGGGTGGTGCTACAGGTGGTGGCTATGCTCAGGTGTTGCCATCGGAGGATATCAACCTCCACTTTACAGGTGACTTCCACGCCATTACATCAGCTAACAACCTCATTGCAGCGTTGTTGGATAACTACCTATACCACAACCGCTCTACACAGGTGGGTCTGAAGCGCGTGATGTGGCGTCGTGTGCTCGATATGAACGATCGCTCGTTGCGTAGTATCGTATCAGGTCTTGGAGGATCGGCAAATGGCATCCCAACTGAGACAGGTTTCGACATCACTCCTGCATCGGAGATTATGGCAATCTTGTGCCTTGCACAGAGCGTTGAGGATCTATATGTGCGTATTGGTCGCATCGTTCTTGGCGTGCGCTATGATGATACTCCTCTTACTGTGAACGACCTCGGTGTTACGGGAGCTGTGGTGGCGTTGCTTAAGGATGCTATCAACCCTAACCTCGTGCAGACCACTGAGCATAACCCTGTAATCATCCACGGTGGTCCTTTTGCGAACATCGCGCACGGCTGTAACTCAGTGATTGCTACAAAGACAGCGATGTCACATGCTGAGTATACCGTTACTGAGGCAGGTTTCGGTGCTGACCTTGGAGCTGAGAAGTTCCTCGATATCAAGTGTCGTCAGGCAGGTCTCAAGCCAGATCTTACAGTGCTTGTGGCATCTACTCTCGCGCTTAAGATGCATGGCGGTGTGCCAGAGACAGAGATTAAACTACCTAACGCAGAGGGTCTTAAGTGTGGCTTTGCTAACCTCGACCGCCATGTTGCTAACCTTAAGAAGTTTGGTCAGACAGTGCTCGTATGCTTCAACCGCTTCGCAAACGATACCGACGAGGAGATTGCTATGGTTATGCAGCACTGCGAGGAGCTTGGCGTGCGTTGCGTAATCAACAACGCTTATGCTGAGGGTGGTGCTGGTGCAGCAGATCTCGCACGTGCAGCCGTAGAGCTTATCGAGACACAGTCATCTGCACCTATCAACTATGCTTACGACCTTGAGGACTCTATTACTGAGAAGATTACTAAGGTTGCTAAGAATATCTATGGTGCTGGTACAGTTGTGTTTGGGCCTAAGGCTAAGAAGCAGATTGCACTTCTTGAGAAGTGGGGTATGGATAACCTCCCAGTATGTATTGCTAAGACACAGTTCTCATTCAGTGCCGACGCTAAGCGTTATGGCTCAGTCGAGGGCTTCGAGATTAACATCAAAGATATCGAGCTAAATGCTGGTAGTGGCTTTATCGTAGCACTTGCAGGCGATATCATGCGAATGCCAGGTCTTAGCAAGACACCTCAAGCAGCAAATATTCATTTAGCTGAAGACGGAACAGTAGAAGGCATCGTATAAATTTGGCGAGATAAGGCAGACATCTACTGCCGCTATCAAAATATATCTGCAATGGGCGGTACGCTCAAGTACAGCCCATCGCAGATAATTTTACCGAGCGTTGTATCTGCAGCCTTCTATCACCAAATTATTTTCTTGTGATAAGGAGTTATCTTCGGCACTATCCGCGCCAATTTCGATTTGGTACCAAATCTAACCTCTTCTAACAAGAAAATTTCAACCTTTTAAGTCCTATAATTCAACAATAAACTATCTCAGCAATGAGCCATTGCTGAGATAGTTTATATGGGAAAAATAGGGAGAGATAGGTAGTTATGGGTATACCCATCATTCCCCATAACTCCCCAATCTAAATCGTCTCGCAGAGACGACACTATTACTAATTACTAATTACTCACTACTCATTGCTCGCTTATGCTCTACATCTTTCCGACAGACCTTGAGGCACAGCACTTTCGAGAGATATCACCCGATAGCCGTGTGGAAATCTCAGGTGTAGGTATGGTAGCCACTGCCACAACCATTATGCGTCTGGTAAGTAGTGGCGATATCACGCCGGCGACAATCGTAATACTTGCAGGTGTTGCGGGTAGCTATGGCGAGAGTATTGCCGTAGGAGATGTTGTAGAGGTGATGGAGGAGTGTTGTGCAGAGCTACCGTCACGTTTTCAGGTTCGATATTGTGTTGAGCCAAGCACAACGTTAAGGAACGTGGTTTCGAATACGGTACATAGTTGTAGCGCGATGCAGGGTGGCGCGCAGGTAGAGAATATGGAGGGTGCCGCGTTTTTCGCGCTTGCTAAGGAGTGTGGTTTTCGTGCTGTGCAGATACGTGCAATATCTAATCGTGTGGGTGAGAGTTTTGAGAATTGGCATCTTGATGAGGCGTTGGGTGCCCTTGCCAAAGTATTGCAGACATTAACACTTTAAAATAGTATTAATATGAGTCGTTCAAAACAGATATTATTATATGTGCTTATTGCCATTGTGGTGATGGTAGCACTTGTTGTGGTATGGTACTACTTCAGTCGTCAGATAATTTTTGGATTGGGATGGGTGGCACTCTTTGTGTTGGTCTTCGGTGCGGGTTTTATTGTAGGCAGAATGTCGGCACGTAAGTCGAAGAGTGGTAAATTCGAAATAGAGAGCCGTGGTGATGAGTAAGGTATTGCGATTGGCGATCTCGCCATGTCCTAACGACACATTCATGTTCGATGCGATGATTAACCATCGCATTGATACAGATGGTCTTCAGTTTGAGGTAGATTATCTTGATATCGAGCAGTTGAATAGTGCTGCGCTGGAGAGTAAGTATGATGTTTCGAAGTGTAGCACGGCATTGCTCCCTGCGATATATGCTAACTATAGGTTGTTGGATAGTGGGTCGGCATTAGGACGTGGAAATGGTCCTCTGTTGGTGCGCCGTAGAGGCTTTGATGGAGCAATGCGCGATATTGTAGTGCCAGGCTTGCATACAACAGCCAACCTGTTGACTGAGAGATTATTCCCAGATATCAAGACGCGCACGCCGATGCTCTTTTCTGAGATTGCCGATGCTGTGGCAGAGGGCAGATATGATGCAGGTGTACTTATTCATGAGGGGCGTTTTGTATATGAGCGTTACGACCTGGAGCTTGTTGCCGATCTTGGTATAGAGTGGGAGCGTAAGACATCACTACCGCTACCATTAGGCTCTATCGTAGCAAAGAGAGAACTTGATGATGAAGTAATAGCATGTGTTGAGCGTGTGTTGCGTCGAAGCATCGAGTACGCCTTTGCCAATCCAATGACCTCGCGCGACTACGTCAAGCAGCATGCGCAGGAGCTTGATGATAAGGTCATAGATAGTCATATTGCTCTGTTTGTCAACGACTATTCGCTAAGCTTAGGTGATGAGGGGCGTAAGGCGGTTGAGAAGTTGATAGGTGTGAATTTATAAAAGTTGTCTAACAAGGTTATTTTGGCGTCTTTGTTGATATAACAGCGCATCTACTGCTGCTAACAAAATTTTCACCAATGGGCAGTACGCCTAAGTACAGCCCATCGTCTCAAATTTTGCCGAGCGTTGTATATGCACTCTTCTA
>JAGBUS010000006.1 GCA_017630735.1 Alistipes sp.
AACGGCGGACCTGCACAAAAACACGTGGTCATTCGACATATCCTTGAATGCCACTAAACGATAATTCTCTGGATGAATACCCTTTTTCATTTTCGTCTTTTTGTTATAATTAATATTGCAATAATTAATTCGGCGGCAAAGGTAACACTTTTTTTCTTACCTGCAACACTTTTCGTATAATATTTTTCGCTATCCACCATATTATATATATAAATAAGGTTTCCGATAGCTCTTTTTTTCAACATTCCTTGCGAGAAATCATTTTTTATACTACCTTTGCACTGATAATGTGGCGCGAAATTAGCGTCTACGATGTTTAACCTTTATCAACAACAGTATGGACGATGGCTATCATTCCAACAATAACAGCCGTATCGTATCTCAATACGATACCATTCGTCTATGGACTCAAGCACGCAGATAACCTCCGTGCCGATTTGTTGTTGGCTCCACCAGCAGAGTGCGCAAAAAACTACATTGAGGGTAAGGCAGACATAGCCCTACTCCCTGCAGCTGTAGTACCTGAACTTAAGCAGACAAACATCATTACAGACTACTGCATTGGCGCTGTGGGCGCAGTGCGCACCGTAACCGTAATGTCGAACACTCCTATAGGTAGCGTGAAGCGTATATGGCTTGATGCCCATTCACGCACATCGGTGCAGCTATGTGGCTACCTTGCAAAGCACAAGTGGCACATAGAGCCAGAGTGGTTGCACATGCAGGACTACAACATCGTAGAAAAGCCACAGGAAGGTGATGCATTCCTGCTTATTGGTGATAAGGTATTTGGCTACGAAGGCAAGTTTGCATACGTCTACGACCTCGCTATAGAGTGGCGCGAGATTACAAAGCTACCTTTTGCCTTTGCTGTATGGGTAGCGCGCAAGGGTGTACCTTACGAGATTACCGACGAGCTACAACGTGCGCTGACCTTTGGTGTAGAACATATATGGGAAGCGGTATCGGAATCCAACTATATGGGGTCAGATAATGGCATCACAGCATACGACTACCTTACTCGCAACATAGATTTCATCCTCGACGAGGAGAAACATAAGGCACTTAAGAAGTTTTGGGACGCCGGCATAAGGATAGTCCCCCGATCCTATTAAAGAGGTCGTGCGAGGTGTCCTCATAAGACACAGTAGCATCGCTCGGCTTCTTACCTCCGACCTATGGGGCGTTCATTGTATTCCACCCCAAAGTAAGGCCCCGATGAAGGGCAAAGTTGAATAAAAAGAATAAAACTTTTAGGAGGAGATATGATCACTATCTATCTTAAGCAATACAACAAGATTATCCGCAACGCAGATACCGAGCTTTTCGACGAGCTCGGCTTCGATGATATTCTCTGGATCGACCTTCTTGAGCCTACCATCAAGGAGCAGAAGGCAGTAGAGAACTTTATGGAGCTAAGCCTCCAGACCAAGCAACAGGTAGAGGAGATTGAGGCTACGGCGAAATACTCCGAGACCGAGAATGCCATAATCTCAAACTCAAACTTCTTTGTACCACAGGGCGAAAGCTTTACTGTAGAGCCAGTATCGTTCATCATCTCAAACGAGGGTGTGCTTGTGTCGATGCGTCAGGCAGAGTTCCGCACCTTCCGCGAGGCTGAGAAGCGTCTGCAGATGAACTACCGCTCCTACTCTACTGGTTACCACATTCTTATCTCACTCCTTGAGGTGCGTATCGACTACGATGCCGACCTTGTGGAAATGGTAGGCAAGCAGGTAGCAGCCGTAAGTAAGGAGATTAGCAGCGGTTCGAAGATCGACAAGGAGGTACTCTACCGCATCAATGCCTTGCAGGAGAACACCATGTTGCTCCGCGAGAACATCTTTGACCGCCAGCGTGTACTATCGAGCATCCTGCGCTCGGAGCGTTTCCCTAACGATATCTACCCACGCCTGCAGTTGATGATTAAGGACGTTAACTCGCTTATCTCTCACGCCGACTTTAGCTTCCAGCGTTTGGACTATATCCAGGATGCGGCTCTTGGTCTTATCAACATCGAGCAGAATGAGATTGTAAAGATCTTCTCCGTGGCAGCAGTTATCTTCATGCCAGCGACACTCGTAGCAAGTATGTATGGTATGAACTTCAAGTTTATGCCTGAGCTACAATGGGAGTATGGATACCTTTGGGCATTAGCCTTAATGCTGATGGTATCAGGACTTACATTTTGGTTCTTCAAGTTCAAGAAGTGGTTGTAGAAATCACTTCTTTATAAATATAAATAAGGTAATATGTGGCTCAGTGCATATTACCTTATTTTCTTATTCCTCCAATAACTCCTCTTCCGTTATATATGGCAAATCGCAATCCGCGACGCGAGGACGTGGCAACTGCGCTGTGGGGACTATGGGACGACGCTTGATTGGGGTTGTAGGTCTTGGTTTGATATTACCTTCAAGAGGAGGATAATCTCCAACATGCATGTCACCAACCTCACACGACACTGCGACAATGGCAATTATCGCCACAACAATATATTTCAAAAATCTCTTCATACTAATTCTTTTATTACTCCTCTACCCCTACCACTAACTTTATCTACTCATTTGCAGAGCAACTAAAAATCGCTGTATTATCAATAACACGCGGACGCTTTAGTTTACCGCCAGGAACGATAGGTCGACGTTTGATGGGCGTTGTGGGATTTCCTCCATCCCCAGGACCACTCTCACCCTCATCCTCACCTGATCCTGGCACCTGACCTGGATGATCTTCTTTACCTTCAATAAACGAGAGCGATTCCACCTCGCACGACACCGCTACAATAGCAATCATCGCCGCTATCACATATTTAAGTATTCTCCTCATATTCTACTACTTTTCCGAGAGCGCAGCAATTATCATCTCGCCATCCTCGACATTTGCACTCTTTATCTTCTGCTTGATATTATATCTCAACTTCGACACCGACACAGGGTCGCTATCAATGAATATGGCAATTGCACGATTTGAGAAGCCGGCAAAGAAATACAACGCCACACGCATATCACGCTCACTCAGACGTGGCAACGTGCGACGTAGTCTATCCATAACGCCATCACGATATTTGTTCACCGCTACCTCCAACTCCTCAATACGTTGCTTGTCACTCTTAATAGACTCTATGGTCTCCATAAACTTGTTATATATCACACTCTTAGAGCGTGTAGTACCCTCATGGTCGTAGTATATCTCGCACAACTCATTTAGATCAGTGAAGCGGTCGCGATACAACGCACCTACAGACTGTGCCATCTCCTGAGGCAACATCTTTAGCGTATCTTGAAGCTCACCAACGGCAGCTATATAGTGTTCTAGCTCTTCGTTCTTGCGTCTCATACGGCGGATAACAACCATCGCCAACACCACGGCGACAATTGCCACAGCAACAAATATCATAGTATTTCGCTGTGTTAAAAGCTCTCGTTCACGGCGTGCCGACGACAACTTCTCACGCAAAGCATTAAGCTGTACATTAAGCACTGGCTGCTCCAGTACCTCAAGCATCAACGCATCCTGCGAGTGTTTGCTATACTCCTGCCATACAAGAGCATTTTCAGTGTCGCCACTATTGCGATATACAATATATCGAGCATACTCAATATCTGCCCACTCCACATCCTCCATTTCCTCGGCACTATCAAGTAGTGTTAAAGCATCGTTCAGATATCCGATATGTGACAAATACATAGCCTTTACAGCGTTATAGTGAGCTTCGCCATAGAGCAGTGCATCGTGAGTATCGAACATTTTAAGCAGCTCTCCGCACGCCTCGTAATCATCCATATATATAGATAAGTCAAGAAGCTCGTGCAGTACCGCACATACAAAATCCTTACGCTCACTCTCAATGCCATAGGCTAAAGCTGTACTAAGCAGACCCTCTGCGCTTTCAAAATCGCGCAACTGAATTTGCGTAGCTCCCATATCATAGAGCAAACTATGATAGTGATAATCCAAGCTTAAAGCATTAAACAGCTCAAGAGCGACTTGATAGGCATGGAGTGCATTAGCGAACAGACATCCATCGTTATAAATATCGCCCTTAGTGCGATGCACCAATGCCAATAGCTTAGAATCCTCAACTTTATTGAGCGATACCTCAGCCTCCTCAAGCATCAACATTGCCTCTGGCAACTCACCCTGCATACGCTTTACAAGAGCGTGCTGATACAATGCTCGTGCTCGCTCGGCATGGAGATCGCTTTCGAGATAATACTCCGCCATTGCAAGAGTAAGTGTATCACTATCTACGTCAATATAGTTATGGTAAAGAGTTTCGCTATAAACCAGCGCATAGTGTGCCTGGGTATGTTTTCCACGAACAGCTCTGCGAGGTATATTCGTTATTACATCGAGAGCCTCCTCAGGATTATCTACTACGATATCCTCTGCATACGAGATACGCTCAATGACATCGCCAGGTGTACATCCTACAACAAAAAAAGATAGGAATATGACGAACTTAAGCCAATTGTAATCTATAATCCTCATGACACACAAATACTTGATTAATATCATACAAAAATAATATATTTTTTTAAATGGAGCAAATTAGATTATCGATTAATATTTTTTAATTTTTTATTGTTAATTATAAATTTTTTTATTATCTTTGTGTTAATAATTAAACTTAGCAAACAGACAAATGACTTCATTAGCAAAGTTTTTTAATATTGATGCCTCTGAAAATCTAAAAGGCATCACACATAAGAACAATATAATAAAGCGCAACATAATTGCCTATATGGCGATTAATGGTGACAGCACCCTTTCGGAGCTAACTCGCGAGTTACATATCAGCGTTCCAACTATCACCAAGCTTGTTCAGGAGCTTGTTGATGACCATATCGTAATTGACTTGGGTAAGGTGGAGACTCCAGGTGGTCGCCGTCCTAATGTCTTTGGTTTGGCAAACTCCGCGATATATTTTGCGGGTATTAACGTAGCGCGTGATAACATGAGCTATGTAATCACCGACCTTCAAAACAATATCATTAAGGAGTATACAGACGAGACATTTGAGTTGGTAGATCGTCCACAGTGTCTTGAGCGTATATGCCAAAATATCGAGACATTTATTGCTGAGTGTGGCGTTGACCGCGACAAGATTCTTGGTGTGGGTGTATCTATCGTTGGTCGCGTAAACCCAGAAACAGGTCGCTCATACAAATACTTCACATCTTGGGAGGAGCCTCTTAGAGACATTATCTCTTCACGCATAGGCATCCGCGTTATGTTGGAGAACGACACACGTGCTCGTTGCTTTGCTGAGTATACCACAGGTAAGTCACAGAAGGAGAGCAATGTAATCTATCTACACATGGGTCGTGGTGTGGCAATTGGCATTGTTATCGACGGCAAGTTGTATTATGGTAAGAATGGCTTTGCTGGAGAGTTCGGACATATCCCATTCTTCGATAATGAGATTATCTGCGCCTGTGGCAAGAAGGGCTGTCTTGAGACAGAGGTATCGGGTATTGCCGTAGAGGACAAGATTGTGCAACTTATCAAGAATGGTGTCAACACCCACCTTCGCGAGAAGTATGACCGTGGCGAGAGCATACACATCAACGACATCATCGAGGCGGCACGCAATGACGATAATCTCGCCATTGAGCTTATTGAGGAAGTAGGCGAAAAGGTAGGTAAGGCAGTTGCATTCCTTATCAACACCTTTAATCCTGAGACAGTTATCGTCGGCGGTAACCTCGCCTTGGCAGGTGAATATTTGATGCTTCCTCTTAAGTCATCTACAAGCAAGTATTCTCTAAATCTCGTATATAAGGACACCAAGTTCCGCGTATCGAAGATGACCGATAGTGCCAACGCATGGGGCGTGGCAATGCTTATCCGCAATAAGATTATAGGTCTGTAAATGATGGAGAGTATCGTTACACCACGATGTATAATTAGAGCCTTAGAGCCTGGCGACATAGAGCCCATGTATATCTGGGAAAATGACCCAGAGATATGGCGTATTGGCGCGAATACAGCGTATGTCTCAAAGGCACGATTAGCACGATTTATCGAAGAGCAGAATTACGACATTTATGCCACTCACCAGATGCGCCTTGCCATAGAGGCAGAGGGCAAAATCGTAGGCTCAGTAGACATAATGGAGTTTGACCCTCAACATCTGAGATTTGCCCTTGGAATACTGATTTATGACAAGAGCGAGCGACGCAAAGGCTATGCACGCGAAGTGATTGAGGCTATAAAGAACTATGGTCTCAACACCCTAAATATAAAGCAAATATGGGTGGAGATTGATGATTTCAACAAGGCAAGCATCGCGCTATTTGAAAGTTGCGGATTTCAACGTTGTGGCGTACGTAAGGAGTGGGTACAATATGGAGGCAAGTTCTTCGATGTGTACGAATATCAAGCGATACTGCGATAATACGAATTTACGAAATGGAGTATAATTCCTCAGTGGAAAAATACTCCATTTTGCATTTTAATAAATTATACTTATTTTTGCCACTGAAAAATAGCATAATTAACAGCTAAAACTTAGAGAAAATGAAACACGCATACGTATTTCCAGGTCAGGGCTCACAGGCAGTAGGCATGGGTAAGGATATCTATGACAATGTACCAGAGGCAAAGGAGCTATTCGAGAAGGCAAACGAAATCCTTGGCTTCCGTATTACAGATATTATGTTCGAGGGCACTGCAGAGGATCTCAAGCAGACTAAGGTTACTCAGCCTGCTGTATTCCTCCACTCAGTTATCTTGGCTAAGGCTCTTGGCGTAAAGCCAGATGGCGTTGCAGGACACTCACTCGGAGAGTTTTCAGCACTTGTTATCGCTGGTGCGCTCTCGTTTGAGGATGGCTTGAAGCTCGTATCTAAGCGCGCTATGGCAATGCAGAAGTGTTGCGAGCAGCAGCCTGGCGGTATGGCAGCAGTCCTCGGCTTGGATGATAAGACCGTAGAGGATGTTTGCGCATCTGTAGAGGGCGTTGTTATCGGTGCAAACTACAACTGCCCAGGACAGTTGGTTATCTCTGGTGCAGACGCTGCAGTTGACGAGGCTTGCGTAAAACTTAAGGAGGCTGGTGCACGTCGTGCTTTGCGCCTTCCTGTTGGCGGTGCATTCCACTCACCACTCATGGAGCCAGCTCGTCAGGAGCTTGAGGCTGCTATCGCCGAGGCAGAGTTTATGACACCTATATGCCCTGTATATCAGAATGTTGACGCGAAGCCTTATACCGATGCTGAGACAATCAAGAAGAACCTTATCGCACAGCTAACAGCTCCTGTTCGTTGGACACAGATTGTTGAGAATATGGTTGCTGATGGCTTCACTGAGTTTACCGAGGTAGGTCCAGGCACTGTGCTTCAGGGTCTCGTTTCAAAGGTTAGTCGCGACGTTCAGACAGAGTCAAAGTCTACATTGTAGTCGCATCCGCCACTAATTATGTATAACTGCTCCTCATGGGGCAGTTTTTTTTATGCATATATAGAATTAATATTTGTAATAAACCCTAATTTTCGATTAGAAGGGGTTATATTTGGCTTATCGCAAAAGAATCATCCTCGGGATAGTACACGAAGTACAGCCCGAGGATGATTCTTTTGCGATGGGTCGAAGATGACCCCTTCTAATCGAAAATTATCGGCGAGGCTTGATATCAAGCTTCACTGGCTTAATCAAGTTCTCTGGTGAGAGAATGATGTCAAGCTCCTCCTTAGTGAGAATACCATGCTCAAGAACGAGGTCGTAAACGCGACGACCTGTTGCCATAGCCTCCTTAGCGATCTTTGTAGAGTTCTTATAACCGATAACTGGGTTAAGAGCTGTTACAACGCCGAAGCTATCCTGAACATACTTGAGACACTGCTCCTCATTAGCCTTGATGCCATCAACACAGTTGATACGAAGAGTATCGAAACCGTTCATCATGATCTCTGCAGACTCGAAGCAGCACTGTGCCATTGTAGGCTCCATTGCGTTAAGCTCCATCTGAGCCTCCTGGCAGCACATTGCAACACAAGCATCGTTACCGATAACCTTGTAGCAAATCTGGTTCATAACCTCAGGGATAACTGGGTTAACCTTACCTGGCATGATTGAAGAACCTGGCTGACGTGCTGGAAGATCAAACTCATGAAGACCACAACGTGGACCAGAGCCAAGAAGACGAAGATCGTTACAAATCTTATTAAGCTTACAAGCTACACGGCGAAGAGCTGAAGAGTAGCCTACCATGCAAGATGTGTCTGATGTTGCAGCTACGAGGTCCTCAGCAAGCTTGATATCCCAACCTGTAATCTGACGAAGAGCAGCAATACACTTCTCAGCATACTCTGGCTCAGAGCAGATACCAGTACCGATAGCTGTTGCACCCATGTTTACAGTAAGGAACTCCTCTGCTGCAAAGTTAAGGTTCTTCTTCTCCTCGCGAAGGATCTGTGCGAAAGCACCGAAAGTCTGACCAAGAGTCATAGGCACAGCATCCTCAAGCTGTGTACGACCCATCTTCAAGATGTGTGCGAACTCCTTAGCCTTCTTCTCGA
>JAGBUS010000060.1 GCA_017630735.1 Alistipes sp.
AACATTCTTAATACCTACAGAGATGAGCGACTGAGCAAGAACAGTAGCAGTTGTAGTACCATCACCTGCGTCATCGTTGGTTTTTGATGCTACCTCGCGCACCATCTGCGCACCCATATTTGCGAAGGTGTCCTCCAGCTCAACCTCCTTAGCTACGGTTACACCATCCTTAGTCACATGTGGCGCACCAAACTTCTTGTCGATAATCACATTACGACCCTTAGGGCCAAGTGTTACCTTCACTGCATTACATAGCGCATCTACACCCTGCTTCAAAAGCTCACGCGCCTCAACATTGTATTTAATCTCTTTAGCCATATTTCTCTTTACTCTTTACTAATTACTAATTGCTAATTGCTGTTATTACTCAATAACAGCTATAATATCCGACTGCTTCATAACAAGGTAGTCCTCGCCCTCGTAGTTAAGCTCGGTGCCAGCATACTTGCCATACATAACTGTATCGCCAACCTTAACCTCCATCTTAATCTCTGCTGTGCCTGGGCCTGCTGCGATAACTTTGCCCATCAAAGGCTTCTCCTTTGCTGTGTCTGGAATGAATAGACCACCTGCGGTCTTCTCCTCTGCCGGATTTGGCTTAACCAAAACGCGGTCTGATAGTGGTTTTACTGCCATAGTTTTAATCTTATTTTATTGTTGTTAGTTTAATTTCTGTTTGTAGCTCGTCGCGGCAATCTCTGTGCCAAACGACCTTTGTCATACGCTATACAGCGGATATTTGTCACAAGACTGACAAAATGTCAGTGTCGCTGGTTGTGCAAAACTATAATTTTATCTTGAACCTCTTCAATCTATCGTGTATCATCTCTTCGGGGATGATGCTCTTTAGTGCATCAGCGAGGATGTTTATCATACGCTCCTTAACAAAGTCCTTGCGTATGACAAGAGCTATCTCTCTGCCGGGCGTAGGGTTGTTAAGCTCTCTGATGTGAGTCTTGCGCTCAGGGGCTATAAGTGGTAGTTGAAGTTCAGGTATAATCGTATATCCGCCATTCTCATCCACAATGCGCATAAGTGTCTCAATGCTGCCTGCAACATATATCGAGGCGTTGGACATATCACTTACGCAGAATGGAAATTGTCCCGTATTGGGGCAGTAGCTCTCGCCAAGCATCCATATATTCTCGGCTGTAAGCTCCCCTGTGTTAAGGCTCTCCTTATTATATAATATATCTTTTGGTGAGACATAGGCGTAGTAACGCTCATGGTATACGGGTATCTCCATTAGTGCCTCATCCGTAACGGGCATGGCAAGGATGGCGATATCAAGCTCTGCACGCTTGAGCTTCTGCTTTATGGTCTCAACCCTCGCCTCCTCAACATGGAGGTTTATATCGGCGTGGTGCGCGCTCATGTAGCGAAATAGCTGAGGTAGAATGAATGGAGCTATTGTAGAGACCGTACCTAAGTGTATATCGCCCACGGCACTCCCCTTATGTGATGCTACAAGCTCGCCCATCTGTGAGGCGTTGTAGAGGATGACGCGTGCCTGTCGGATGATATCCTCGCCTATTGGTGTAGGTGCTACAGGGTGCTGCGTGCGATCGAATATAGTGGCATCAAGCTCCGTTTCGAGCTTCTGAATAAGGGATGAAAGGGTGGACTGAGTAACGCCACACGACTCTGCTGCCCTAACAAAGTGGCGATACTTATCCACCGCCACTATATACTCCAACTGTTGTAGTGTCATAGTCTATATCGGTTTTCTCGATACAAAGATAGAAATTATCTGTTTGATAGAATAATATATTTGTACTATTTTTGTATCAAGAAAATTGAAAACAAAATATAAACCTATAAAAACTGATTATTATGACAACGAAATTTTATAAATGTGAGATGTGTGGCAATGTAGTGGTTAAGTTGGTAGACTCTAAGGTGCCTGTTGTATGTTGTGGTAAGCCAATGGTTGAGCTAAAGCCAAATACGGTGGATGCAAGCAATGAGAAGCATGTGCCTGTGGTTACACGCCTCGATAACAACACTATCAAGGTTGAGGTGGGTAGCGTAGCACACCCTATGACCGAGGAGCATCACATCGCCTTTATCTATGTTGAGACCGACAAGGGTGGTATAAAGGTTGATCTTACAGACAAGCCTGAGGCTGTAATCGCACTTGGTGATGCTAAGGCGGTGGCTGTATATGAGTACTGCAATTTGCACGGCTTGTGGAAGACAGAGCTATAGTAGGTGAATATAGCGGTTATATAAGACTGTTTGAGAGGACATTAAGGTTGTTTCCTTAGTGTCCTCTTGCTTATTTATAGATGTAATATATGCGAAAATATATGTAAAAAATGCAAAAATGTTTTCGTTGGTTTGCATATTTAGATAAAATAACTTACTTTTGCTATAACCTAAAACAAATAACTATGAGAACTTTTAAGACTATTCTAACCGCCCTTGTTGTTATGTTGGGCGTGGTTGCTTGTACGGAGGATGCTCCATCTAATGGCAACGAAACAAAGACTCCAGTTATCAAATTCCAGTCTGAGATAGTGGAGATTGATTACGATGGTGCAGAGGTATTGGTGGATTACACTATTGAATTCCCTGTAGAGGGAGAGTCTGTAGTTATCAACAACACTGCAGAGTGGCTTACAGTTGAGGCTGTGGATAATGCACAGCTTAAGTTTACTGCTGTAGCAAATGATGCAGAGGCTGAGCGTAAGACCGATGTTGTTGTTAGCTACAAGGGTGCAGAGAGCGTAACATTGAAGGTTACTCAGGATTACAATGCAGTGGCAAATAGCCCTATTGCTATTAAGTTCGTTGCTGCAGACCATGCATCTGTTACAGTGGATATCGTAACTGCTGATCCAGAGCTAACATGGATTCCAATGATTACCTACAAGGAGTATTTTGATGAGTACACATCAGATGATGAGATTTTTGCCTCTGATATGGAGTATTTCGAGTATCTCGCTGATATGTGGGATTATACCCTTGCTGAATTTATCGAGGAGATGGTTGGTGTCGGTACAGAGGAGGGTCTTGTTATCGAGGATCTTGAGCCATCGACTGAGTATGTTGTATATGCTTATGGTGTTAGTTTGGAAGGTGAGCGCACAACAGATATTGTTTCGTTGGCAATAACTACAGCTGAGCCATACGATGGTGATCTTACATTCGAGATTTCGGCTGTTGAGGAGGATTTTTCATTGTCGTTTACAATTACCCCTTCTCATAAGGGCGTAGGTTATATGTATGGTATTGCTACTGAGGCTGAGATTAACGAGTGGAAGGAGTTGGCAGGCTCGGATAACCTTCGTGATGCAATTCAGGTGGGCGATATTGAAGCAGGTATTGCAGATCTTATGGATTACGGACTCGCGGAGGAGCGTAGCGACTACTATGAGATCTTTAGCGAGAGCGATGTGATGGATTATGGTTGGGAGGAGCTTAAGGCTGACACCAAGTACATCATCTATGCAGCTAAGTGGAATGAGAATTGTGAGATTGTAGGCGAGGTTGCAACATATGAGCATACATCTGCATCTGTTGAGGCATCTGACAATGTTATCACCGTTGAGATATCTGAGATCACACAGTCGTCAGTTACGGTAACTACAACTACTTCAAACTATGATGATTATGTTGTTCTTCCTGTTCGCGCGAGCGAAGTAGAGGCATTGACCGATGAGGAGGCATTTGCTTTCGTTATGGGTGCTTATGAGTATCTTGTAGGCGAGTATACATACTATAGCGATATCTGTGAGACCTATACTCGTATGCGTCCTGAGACCAATTATACACTCTTAGTATTTGGTTGCCAGGCAGGTATACAGACTACAGATATGCAGCGTGTTAATTTTACAACATTGGCATCGGGTGATCCTAATGAGTGTACATTCTATATCGAGGTTATGGATATAGAGTCTGATTGTGCGTGGGTAGAGATTACTCCTTCGGATAAGGGTCACTACTACCAGTGGATGGCATATCCTGCTAACTTTACAGCTGATGAAGTTAAGGCAGTTGTGACTGATCGTTTGGAGAATGGTTATGAGGGTGATGTTGAGGCATTCTCTTCTTGGGAGTTATCTCAGGGTGATGAAGAGACAACTGTTTGGGATTTGATTCCAAATACAGAGTATAAGATTGGTCTTATCATTATGGATTATGATACAGGTGAGTTCCTCTCAGATGTAGTATTTGGTGAGGTATTTAAGACCACAGAGGTTGTCTATGCAGATATCACATTTGATGTTCAGTTCGGTAAGTACTTCGATATTGATGCACTCGTAGCTGCTGGTTATACACAGTTCGATGGAGAGGACTATGCTGGTCAGGCTATTATGTCTATAGATGTAGCAGTTGAGGGCGAGTGTTCAGAGTTCTACTACGATATCTATAATAACGACCTATCAGATACTGTTAAATATCCAGATGCTATTTTCTATGATGGTTTGTGGTATGGTATGGATGCAAGTCACTCAATGGTTGTCCTCGATTATGATACTGTAATGACTTTCGTGGCTGTGGGATATGACTATAGTTATGAGCCAAGCGCATTATATCGCAAGGTCTTCACTTTGACAAAGGATGGTGCATCACCTGTTGAGGAGTTTGGTGCTGAGGCATCTGTTGCACGCTCAATGGTTATCGCACCTGAGCAGAAGAGCGCACGCGTTGAGCGTAAGTTTAATAAGGCAGACTATGTCTATACTTCAGAGTTCGTGGCTAAGAGTAATGAGGCTATGGCATCAATCAAGAGTGAGCGTCGTGCTAACGCTGAGAAGGAGGTAGCATTGCGTCTTAGTGCAAAGAGTAAGGCTAAGGGTTGCCGTATCGCTCGATAGGGTAGATTAGACTCAATTTTGATGAGGGGTATCATAGTGTGATACCTCTCATCTTTTTTTTGTCTTTATTTTAACTATTTGCATGGTTGAAAAATATGTTAACTTATTGATATGTAGTGCGATAACGATTTCACTAAAAAAAAGATTGTGGGGTGGATTTGTTTGTTAGTAAAAATTAGTATCTTTGCAAGCCCGAAATAGCGTTTTCGGGTATTGGATTACAATAAATTAAGTATTAACTAAACTTTTAACAAAGTGGATTCAAAGAGTTACAAGACTATCTCGGTCAAGGCAGAGGACGCTCAGAAGGAGTGGTTCGTGATTGACGCTACGAACGAGATTTTGGGACGCCTTGCTTCACAGGTGGCTAAGATCCTCCGTGGCAAGAACAAGCCAAGCTACACCCCACACACAAATTGCGGTGACTATGTTATCGTAATCAATGCTGATAAGGTGAAGCTTACTGGCGCAAAGATGACCGATAAGGTTTACACACGCTACACAGGTTTCCCTGGTGGTCAGCGTTTCGCTACTCCAGCAGATTTCTTGACAACAGACAAGAAGCCTGAGTTCGTAGTAGAGCACGCAGTACGCGGTATGTTGCCTAAGACTCGCTTGGGTGAGGCAATCATGAAGAATTTGAAGGTTTATGCAGGTGCTGAGCATCCTCACGCTGCACAGAACCCTAAGGAGATTAAGTTAAACGAGATTAAGTAAGAATTATGGAAGTTGTAAACACCGTAGGTCGCCGTAAG
>JAGBUS010000061.1 GCA_017630735.1 Alistipes sp.
ATCTTTTTGCCTGCTCGTGAACAATATACAGTAGGATGTTTTGCATACATTTCATCTAAATTGTGCAAAATTTCCTTAAATGCTAATCCTTCCATCAATTTAGATAGCACGTATTTACCAACTTCCGATTCTTTCAACCATTCCTCCTTGGTGATGTTTGGTGGTGTTTGTGGGACATAATCTTTTTTCCACTCTTTGTAAAAAGATATCATTTTGGATAGTTGGCCTTTACCAATTTGTTTACCTTCTCTTGAGCAATATACATTTGGGGTTATTGCATACATTTTATCTAAGTCGTGCAAAATATTTGTAAAAGACAATCCCTCCATCCATCTTGATAACACATATTTACTAACTTCAGATTCCTTTAGCCATTTTTCCCTTGCGGCTATTCTCCTCTTGATACTAACCACCCTTGCAGCAGTAGTATCTGTATTTCTTATCCAAGTTTCACCTCGCGCTTTTTTAGCATCAAGTGCAGCTTTCGTTAGTTCCGCAATCCTTGTTCGTCTTTTACCATCTACATCGTGTATTTTGGCATGGCATATTCCACAAAGAGGAACTGTCTTCGTTCCTCCTAATGATGCAGGTACAATATGATGTCTTTCTGTTGCAGGCGCACCACATTCAAAGCATACATTGGGATCAATATAGGTTACTTCAATATAAGTTCTTGACATAAGATTAAGTTTTTACAAAGTTAAACATAATTTCAATACCAAGAGTAGAGATTCATCAAAAATCCTCCTCATAATAAATAGAATCGAAAATGTACTTTTATCCATAGGTGCAATTTTTTGTGTTATGTATGGTTATTTGGCTTATTGCACAGCGTTGCAAACTTGCTTAAAATAATGCAACACACTGTAGCAAAGCGTTTTATACACTGTAAACATAACATCACACTTTGGAACACGCAAGTTATCTGCGCAGAATTTGTAACCTCACTCTGAAAATGCAAAAGTTGGTCACGCACTTCTCTCTTCGTTTGGAATTGGAATTGTCGGACGAAGAGAATTGCATCGAATTGCGCCCGATTTTATGGGATTGCAAAGTGCGTAACCCGCAGAATTTGGCTGGATCAGTGCCTAATGTCCCGACAGACACTCACATTCGGCAGAGATTTGGAGCGAAGCGACAAGTCCCCCTTTGACAAAGGGGGATTTAGGGGGAATGTCAATACTTAATCACAAAGAAGAGGAGTCAAGATTTTGACTCCTCTTCTTTGTGATCCCGGCGGGATTGGCTACTGCGCAGACTTGCGTCTGCTTCGCTTAACGCCTTTCCCTTGGAATCCTTGGATATAAACAAGCATCATTGGTAAGTTCTGCGTAGCAGAATATCTTTTGCAATATAGGCAGTTGTAAGTGTGCAAGCACCCACAACTGTCTATATCACAAAAGCCACCCCTTTCGGAGTGGCTTGCCAATGATGCTTGTTTGCATCGCTCGTGATCCCGGCGGGATTCGAACCCACGACCCACAGCTTAGAAGGCTGTTGCTCTATCCAGCTGAGCTACGAGACCATCACATATAATATATCGTATGATATAAATGCGGTGCAAAAGTATATAAAATATATCGATTTACAAAATTTTTACATCTATTATACCTAAAAAATAGATAATCAATGACATTTATCTACTTGAAACTATTCTATCTATCACCTCAATACTCATATCATAGTCATACCCCAAACCCAACGCATAACGGAGTAATTTTCCGCGAAGCTCATAATCGTTTGCTGCCTTAACAGTGCTTAGCTTACGTTGCAGGCGTTTCTCAAGCATAGCTCGCTGATCATCACTCTCCAATGAGGCGAGAGTACGCGAGACTACATCCTTTGAGATACCCTTTTGATAGAGATGTTGAGCAATTTTACGCGCGCCCCAACCAGCCATTGATGCTTTCTCGCGCGTATATGCCTCAGCGTAGCGAGAGTCATCAATAAAGCGGAGGTCTATGAGTTTATCAAGCACACCCTGACGCTCTGCAATGGGCACTCCCCAACTATACATTAATCGCATAGCATCGCCCGATGACTTCTCAGCCTTAGAACATAGGCGCATAAGAGCATTTAGAGCCTGCTCCGCCGTCTTTGTCTTACGCTCACGTGGAGTTACATTATCCTCACTATCTACCCTATTTTGGCGCATATCATTCTCTGTTTACCCCTAAAATCCTCCCTAACGGTCACATCTACATATCCTTCGGCTAACAGCATATCTCGCATCTCATCCGCCAACAACTCATAAATTTCGAAGTATAGTCGTCCTCTCGTATTCAACAATCGTCGAGATGTTCGCGCTATTGAGCGATAAAAAATAAGGGGATCATTATCAGGAACAAATAATGCCATGTGTGGCTCATAATCGACAACATTTGGGCGCATCAAAGCGATATCCTGCTGAGGAATATATGGCGGATTTGAGACTACAACATCGAATTTTTCATCAAATAACGCATCAAATGCCGAGAGCGCATCACCCCTTACAAACTCTACCATTGGAGCATATCGCTCTCCGTTTCGGCGAGCTACTGCAAGTGCCGCATCAGAGATATCTATAGCCGAGACCTTAGCATCCGAAACACTTCGCGCAACACCTATTGCTATACAACCTGAGCCAGTACCAACATCAAGAATTCTACTGCCCGGTGCACACTCCTCTGCAACCCACATCACCAACTCCTCTGTCTCAGGGCGCGGAATGAGTACTGCATCTGACACCTCCAACTCCATATCCATAAAGTCCGCGCGACCAATAATATACTGCACCGGCTGCCAACTCCTTAACTGAGCGACAATATCATCCAGGTCATCAATATCCACCTCTCTATTTGGCTCTACTATAATATCGTTACGCGACAATTGTCCCTTGGCCATGAGTATCATCTTGGCAATCTGACGTGCCTCAACATCATCATAACACTTCTTCGCTGCGGAACATAATATATTTAATACCTCGCGTCGCGTTGCCATACTAACCCTCTCTAAGTTTCAACTCTGCAAGTGCCAATGCCACCATCGCCTCAACAACAACAACAGCGCGGCGCGCAATGCAGGCATCATGACGACCACCTATAACAAGTGGCTCAACCTCACCTCGCTCAAAATTATATGTATGCTGCTCAAGAGATATGCTTGGTGTTGGCTTCACAGCCACACGCACAACTAAATCATTACCATTAGTGATACCGCCATTTATACCTCCCTCGTTATTTGTTAGAGTTCTACCCTCGGCATCTACAATCATATCATTACGCTCCGAGCCTCGCTTTTTTGCACACTCAAAGCCATCACCAAACTCTACGCCCTTAACCCCAGGAATAGAAAACAACAGATGAGCTACAACGCTCTCTGCAGAGTCAAAAAATGGCTCACCGAGAGAATACGGCATATTTGACACACGGCACTCAACAACTCCACCCACAGAATCTCTCTTTGCAGCGGTTTCAGCAATAATAGTCTCAAACATGCTTTCATCGCAACAACCAGCCACCTCCTTTAGACGTGTATCAAACTCCACGCCGCCAAGCAGCTGTTTTGCCACTACACCTGCAGCAACAAGTGCCACAGTCATGCGTCCTGATGCCATACCACCACCCGATATATCATACCCATCGCCATACTTCCTACGCTGCACGAGGTCGGCATGCGAAGGGCGAGGATGATACTCAAAACGTGAGTAATCTCCTGAACGCTTATTTCGATTTATAAATTTGATGGTTACGCTATCACCCGTAGTATATCCCTCGCTATCAAGACCCTCAATTATAGGCATATCATCCTCACTACGAGGAGTTTCCCCACGTAGCTTTGGTCTACGACGCTCCAAATCGGCAGTAAAGACATCCTGCGCGAGAAATACACCCTGGGGTATACCCTCAATCCTTACGCCTACCTCCTCGGCATGTGACGCACCAAATATCGTTGTGCGCAGTATCTCTCCAAAGCTATTATTCACCCTCGTTACTCTTAAGCGATTCTATATCTTCAAAAAATGATGGATAGCTCTTTGCAACACTCTCCCTACCACGTATCACAACCTCATCTTGGATACGCAATGCAGTAATCGCCAACGACATAGCTATACGATGATCATCATGCGAATCGACATTTGCAGAATGTGGAGTACCACCCACCACACGCATAACATCTTCGTCGTAGTCCAACTCTATATCTATACCCAACTTCTCATACTCAGCACGCAACGCCTCACCTCTATCGCTCTCCTTGCCACGTAAACGCTTTATGCCCGTAATGGTAGAGACACCCTCTGCGGCGGCTGCAAGAGCAACAAGCGCAGGAAACAAATCAGGACATTGTGTGGCATCAAATTCAAAAGCCTCCAATGGTCTATGGGCAACAGTAATAGAGTTCTCCTCGATGATTAACGATGCACCGGCACGTTCCAGAGCACGACATACGGCTGTATCTGCCTGTCGCGAAAGTGTAGATATATTATTTATAGTAACCTCGCCGGCAATGGCTGCTGCAACCATAATTGATGCTGCAGCACTCCAGTCACTCTCGATAGTATAGTCAATAGCCTTAAACTCTTGACCACCCTCAACATAGAACTGAGTATAATCGCCCTCGTTATACATCACCTCGACACCGAAACGCTCCAACGTTTCAATAGTCATATCTATATATGGAATAGATACCGCGCCCTCAACCTCGATTGTTGTATCGCGCTCAGCAACGGGCAAGGCAATAAGAAGGCCAGTAACAAACTGTGATGACATTGAGCCATCCACAGTGACCTTACCTCCACGCATTGGACCACACACCTCGATAGGTAGTCTACCACCACCATCACGCACCTCCACACCAAGTTCCTTAAGAGGCTCAACCATCATCGACATAGGGCGATGTAAAAGCGTACCCTCACCCTCAATGGTTATAGGCATATCTGCAAGAGCTGCAATAGGCGTAAAAAGACGAGCCGAGAGACCCGACTCACCAACATTTAGGCTACTGCTACGAGGCGATAACCCACCCTCAATAGCTATTGTATTTTCATCAATTATTTCTACCTTAGCACCAAGACGTTCTATGGTTGCTATAGCCGAACGAGTGTCGCGGCATAACTCAATACCACGAAGCGTTGTACGTCCCGAAGCAAGAAGAGCTGCGGCGAGCGCACGTTGTGCATAACTTTTTGAACATGGCGGAGTTATTGTTCCGCGCAAACGATTCCCAAGAGGAACTGTACTATCATCCATATATTAAACTGTTATTCTTATACTATAGGTCATCATCCTCATCAGAATGACTCACGTGACCCAAAGCACGTAATGCCTCCTCACGCTCCTTCTCCTCACGCTCCTTACGCTGACGTGCCATCTGAGGCGATGTACGAAGCTCAAAATTACTTCCAAGATACACTTTTCGTACCATTTCATCATTAGCCAAATCCTCCGCTGTACCAGTCTTCAAGATTTTACCTTCATAAAGGAGGTATGTGCGGTCGGTAATAGCCAACGTCTCATCGACATTATGGTCGGTAATAATAACACCGATATTCTTATCTTTGAGAGTACCTACGATACTCTGGATATCCTCTACGGCGATAGGGTCAACACCCGCAAAAGGCTCATCGAGCAAGATGAACGATGGGTTGATAGCCACAGCACGCGCAATCTCGGTACGACGACGCTCACCACCCGAAAGCTGATTACCATAGCTCTTACGCACCTTAGCCAAGCGGAACTCCTCGATAAGATTCTCGACACGCTCACGCTGATACTCCTTCGAGTAGTTCGTCATCTCCAACACGGCACGAATATTATCCTCCACGGTGAGGTGACGGAATACAGATGCCTCCTGTGCAAGATATCCCACACCCATCTGCGCACGACGATACACGGGAAGTTTCGTTATATCGGTTACTATTCCCTCATCGTTCTCAAGAAATATACGTCCCTCATTTGGTTTGATAAGTCCTACGATCATATAGAACGTAGTTGTCTTACCAGCACCATTAGGTCCCAGTAGTCCAACAATCTCACCCTGATTAACGTCGATCGTTACATGATTCACGACAGTGCGTGATTTATAGGATTTTACTAACTCGCTTGTATAAAGTCGCATCTTAGTATCGTAATTTTTTTTATAAGTTTTTTGCAAAGTTATTACATTTTTACAAAAAAATATATTATATTTGAGTAAATTTTGTTGACAACGATAAATTATGGAGACTGAACAGGGAGTATTATTACACGAGAAATTACGCGAATACTTCGGATTTTCTTCGTTCAAGGGCAACCAGGAGGCTGTTATAAGTAATGTTCTTGCTGGCAAGGACACCTTTGTATTAATGCCTACAGGAGGTGGTAAATCGCTATGTTACCAGCTTCCTGCACTCATTATGGATGGCGTGGCAATCGTCATCTCGCCGCTTATTGCCTTAATGAAAAATCAGGTAGATGCAATGCGTACCTTCTCGACGGAGTCAGGCATTGCACACTTTCTAAATTCGTCACTCAACAAGTCGGCAATTGCCCAGGTGAGACAAGATGTATTGGAGGGTCGCACAAAACTTCTATATTTTGCTCCTGAGTCCCTAACTAAGGAAGATAACATTGCCTTTCTACGAAAGATTAAGATTTCGTTCTATGCAATTGACGAGGCACACTGTATATCTGAGTGGGGTCACGATTTCCGTCCAGAGTATCGTCGAATACGTCCTATTATTAATGATATAGGTACAGCTCCACTAATTGCCCTTACAGCTACAGCTACACCAAAGGTTCAGATGGATATCCAGAAGAACCTCGGCATGACTGATGCTACCATATTCCGTTCATCGTTTAATCGTTCAAACCTATACTACGAGTTGCGTCCTAAACACAATATAGACCGCGACATTATCCGATTTATCAAGGGACATGAGGGTAAGAGTGGTATTATATATTGTCTAAGCCGTAAGAAGGTAGAGGAGTTGGCAGAGTTACTTGTTGCTAATGGTATTAAGGCTCTTGCATACCACGCAGGTATGGATGCGCAGACACGCGCCGACAATCAGGATGCTTTCCTTCACGAACGCGTAGATGTTATCGTTGCGACAATTGCATTTGGTATGGGTATCGATAAACCCGACGTGAGATATGTTATACACTACGACATACCTAAATCACTGGAGGGATACTATCAGGAGACAGGTCGCGCGGGTCGTGATGGTGGCGAGGGTCACTGTTTGACATTCTATAGCTATAAGGATATCCAAAAGTTGGAGAAGTTCATGCAGGGTAAGCCTGTTGCAGAGCAGGAGATTGGCAAACTTCTTCTTTTGGAGACTGTCTCATACGCCGAGAGCTCTATGTGTCGTCGCAAATCGCTCCTCCACTACTTTGGTGAGGAGTACCCAGAGGCTAATTGTGGCAACTGCGACAACTGCTGCAATCCTAAGCCTAAGGTAGATGCTAAGCGCGAAATGAAGCTTGCCCTTGAGGTATTGGATGAGATTGGCGACAAGTTCAAGGTTGACCACCTCGTAGCTGTGCTCACAGGCAAGGTTACAGCGATGGTTAAGAGCTATAACCATCACAAGCTTGAATCATTCGGTGCCGGAGAAGAGAAGAATGCTGCTTTTTGGAATGCTGTGATGCGTCAGGCTCTGATTATGGGCTTCGTAGATAAAAACATCGAAAACTATGGACTTATCTCTGTTAATGAGCGAGGTAAGGAGTTTATCGATCATCCAAAGGCTGTTAGCATAACTCTTGACCATGACTACGATTCAGAGGAGGAGAACAGCGCGACAGGTCCAATAAAGGGTGGCGGTGCTGCCGATGAGGAGCTCTTCGCAATGCTAAAGGATTTGCGTCGCTCTGTTGCTAAGCAGAACGATCTACCTCCGTATGTAATTTTCCAGGATCCATCGCTTGAGGATATGTCTATACAGTACCCTATCACCATGGAGGAGCTACAGACAATCTCTGGCGTAGGTGCTGGCAAGGCACAGAAATTTGGAGCAGAGTTTATTAAACTCATCAAGACATACGTCGAGGAGAAGGAGATTATACGTCCTCAGGACCTTGTTGTTAAGGGTGTAGCGAATAAATCAAGCAATAAGATTTTCATCATCCAGTCTATCGATCGCAAGATGGACTTTGAGGATATCGCACATGCACGAAATCTTGATATGGATGAACTTCTGAGCGAGATTGAAGCTATCGTAAACTCAGGCACACGACTTGACATTCAGTACTACCTCAACACTATTATGGATAGCGACAAGGTGGATGATATATACCTCTATTTCAAAGAGGATGCAGAGACCGACTCATTGGAGGATGCTATCGAGGAGCTTGGCTCAGAGTATAGCGAGGAAGAGATTCGCTTGGTACGTATCAAGTTTATCTCGGAGGTTGCTAACTAAACCACACATGTAGATGACAGAAGTAAGAGCAAAGAAGGCACTTGGACAGCACTTCCTAACCGACCTAAATATTGCACGTAAGATTGCCACTTCGCTATCAGGAGGCACTGCAGAGGAGCCTGATAAGGTTCTCGAAGTAGGATGTGGCATGGGTGTGCTCACACAATTTCTTCTTCAAAGAGAGGATATTGTTACCTATGGTGCAGAGATAGATAGTGAATCGGTAGAGTACCTCCATGTACACTATCCCGATTTTGCAGAGCGATTGACAGAGGGCGATTTCCTTAAGATGGATCTTGCAGCTACGTATGGCAACCGATTGAAGATTATCGGTAACTTCCCATACAACATATCATCACAGATATTCTTCAAAGTATTGGAGAACAGGGATATAGTTCCTGAGTGCGTAGGAATGATACAGAAGGAGGTTGCTGTACGCTTAGCCGAGCCTCCAGGCTCTAAGGAGTATGGAATATTAAGCGTCTTACTACAGGCGTGGTATGATATCGAGTATCTGTTTACTGTTGGAGAGAAGGTATTCAACCCACCTCCAAAGGTTAAGAGCGCTGTAATACGTTTAACACGCAATAAGACAGAGCGACTTGACTGTGATGAAACACTATTTATCAAGGTTGTAAAAGCATCATTTGGTCAGCGTCGCAAGATGTTGCGCAACTCACTAAAGGCTGCATTTGGCAACTTCGGAGGTAATGAGCACCGCTTCTTCACTATGCGTGCCGAGCAGCTATCTGTAGCTGACTTTGTTGAGCTAACAAACTGGGTAGCAGAGAATAGAATATAAGATATTTACATATTAAATTTCTACTCCATAGGAGTTATTTGGTAGTTCGACAAACGTAGGGCTACCATTTCTTTATATATATCCACAACACCTATGCAACGTGCTCGATAACCTGCCACACGCTCTGAGCTATAGAGTGCCGAAGGAGAGGTTATTAACGCTATGGTATCACTACCATCCGTAAGATGCCTTATGGTTGTAATGCGCTCTCCACTAACCTCGTCTATATCACACCAACACAACCCTCTCTCCTCCTCAATTATAGCGATATTTTGAAGCATCACGTACCTAAACATATCATCATAGCCTATATCGGTTATATCCATCAAATCTGCTCGTAGAGGCTCTATCTCACCATCTATGATTGTCACATAGTTGAATATCTCATCCTCTGGAATGCGATCTACGGAGTAGACATCTGTAGGCTTAGTTCCAAGCACCAATCTTCCACCCTCACGTCCTATATATAGACCAGAACAATGCAATGATATCGCACAACCCCACGGCAATATCCTCTCTATATTTGTAGCATCAACCTTTACCTCTATTCCTCCACTACTATCACTTAAGATAAAACTCTTGGTATACTCACCCAATATATCATTTGCCGATATATAACCATGTAGAACTATATCCTCCTTTATTGGCGTTGATCTATTCTGTGCCAAGCTCCATAGATAGGCAACCGATACATCGTTCGTTTTTGGTTCTTCTCTTGGCACAATACATCCTACCAAGCAAAACAACAGCATCAGACTAATATACCTCACAATCGCTCTCATAACGCATCGAAATATGATAGCACTCCTTAGAAGAGGAAGCATAACTACCCCACTCAAGTATTCCTGTTATGGACACCTTAGATAATGGCAAAGGTCTATTTGCATAGTTAGCATACGACGTGATGACAACGGCAATACTATCACCTGATATATCTTTAAACAACGCACTACCGAGCCACAACGCATCATCAAGAGTCTCCCCAGCAAGCGTATCTATTGAGGTGGACTCTGTAGCATAAACATCACGAATGGTAACCAGGCGACCACACATATCGCGACTTAGATGTTTGATATCCACAACGTGCGGCTTACGTGGAGTGACATCAATGCCACGTGATATAACCTTATCAACACCCTCGCGCGTTGCTATATAGTCAACACTATTTACCGTACTACTGAGAGCCTCAACACCAACTTGAAGCACACCTCGCCAATAATCGGCTCTACAATCCTTCAAATGAAGAGCAACATCTAAACCCTCAGGATAGAGTGCAGCAAGAGGTGTAAAGCCTACAAGAACCTCAACAGCACCTGTATCATCCTCAACGAATAGAGAGCGGTAGAAATTACCCTCATCATCCGAAGACGTCACTCTTCCACGAACTATAATATTATCCTCTATTGTTGTTCCACGACTGCCAACGATGTCACTTCTAAGATGAGATATGGTTGTATTTGGGCTATCGAGCTCAAGTATAATAGCAGGCTTGTCGGCTCCATTATTGCAACCGACAAGCGCCAAGGCGATAAACGCCAATATAACTCCTATTCTACCAACCATTACTCTTTTGGGGTAAACACAGATATTCTAAAGAGCAATCCTTATGCTTAGCAGATTCTACTTCTTCTCCACCCACGAATCCTTCAATCCTAAGAAGTAAAGGATGCCATCAAGACCTACTGTCGAGATAGACTGACGCGCTGTCTCGCGCACCTTAGGCTTAGCATGGAAAGCAATTCCTAGACCTGCAATATTAAGCATTGGAAGGTCGTTTGCTCCATCACCAACAGCTACAGACTGCTGTATATCAATCTTTTCGAACTGACACAAAAGACGCAACAACTCCGCCTTGCGTGCGCCATCCACAACCTCTCCTGTATAGCGACCTGTGAGCTTACCATTATCATCCACCTCAAGCTCATTAGCATATACATAGTCGAAGCCAAAACGACGCTTAAGATAGTTACCAAAATATGTAAATCCACCAGATAGGATAGCTGTCTTATATCCCACGCGCTTCAATATCGTCATCATGCGGTCTACACCCTCGGTAATAGGAAGATTTACTGCAATATCCTCCATAACGCTAACGTCCAAGCCCTTCAACAGAGCCACACGCTCGCGGAAACTCTCTGTGAAATCTATCTCACCACGCATAGCGCGCTCAGTAATCTCGCGCACCTCCTTGCCCACGCCTGCTCTATCTGCAAGCTCATCAATAACCTCCGTACGAATAAGCGTAGAATCCATATCAAAGCATATAAGACGACGTGAGCGACGGAAGATACCATCCTTCTGGAATGATATATCCACCTCACCATCCTCAGCGATACGCATAAGTGCATTCTGGAAGTGGCTCTTATCCTCAAGCGTACCTCGCACCGAGAACTCGATACTTGTCTTAGGCGCACGATGATCCTCATCCAAAGGCATACGACCTGTTAGACGGTTGATATCATCGATATTAAGACCCTCCTCAGATATCGCCTGCGTTACACGTGATATATGCTCGGCAGTAATCTTTCGTCCCACCATAGTAATGATATAACGATTCTTGCCCTGACCTGTAACCCAGAGGTTATACTCCTCCTCGGTGATAGGCTCAAAACGTATGGTGATATTCATCTCCGAAGCTTTGAATAGCAACTCCTTCATTATTTGACCCGAACGCTCAGGTGTAGTCATAAAGAGAATGCCAAGGGTAAGGCTACGGTGAATATTCGACTGACCGATATCAAGGATAAAGGCATCGTGAGCGGCGAGGATGCCTGTAAGCGACGATGTTAAGCCTGGCTTATCCTCTCCAGATATGTTAATCTGAATAATTTCGATATTATCTTTACCCATAAGCATATATTTTACTTATTAACTTTCCTACAAATATACTTATTTTTTGCGAAAATTATTTAACTTTGTGCCATAAATATTTTTATAAGGCTATAAGAGTAACCTTATAGCCACTAAAAAACGAACAATTTAAACCATTAAATAGAATAAACAACATGGAATTGAAGGATATCTTGGCCATCTCAGGTCAGCCAGGTCTTTACAAGTTTGTTGCGCAGTCTATGCGCGGCGTAATCGTTGAGTCGCTTATTGATGGTAAGCGTATGAACGCATCAGCAACATCTCGCGTTAGTGCCCTTACAGAGATTTCAATGTTCACTGAGGGTGAGGACATCGCTCTTGCAGATGTATTTACTAACATTTGGAACTACACTGAGGGTAAGGAGGCTATCTCACATAAGGAGTCAGCTGAGCGTATTCAGGAGGAGTTCGCAAAGGTTCTTCCAGAGTATGACCGCGAGCGTGTACACGTATCAGATATGAAGAAGTGCTTTGCATGGTACAACATCCTTGTTAAGGCTGGTTTCACAGAGTTCAAGCTCCCATCACACGAGCAGAGCGAGGAGTAATCATATACCCGATAAATAACATGAGGACTGTCCAACTAAAAGTTAGACAGTCCTTATTATTTGTAGTTGCATAACAAGAGCTTAAGCTCGAAAAGCGCAACGCCAAAATAACCTTTTTAATACCCAAATTCTTCAATAAGTTTCTCTATATCTTCCCAGGTTAACTCATAACCCTCAAGGAAAGTATCACGACCATCGGTGAAGTTTACCAAGTATAACTCCATAGGACACTCTCTGCGATAACCAAAGTGGTCGGTAGGGTCATAATACATCCACATTGGATAGATATAACCTCGAAGTACAGCCTTATCACCATCGAAGTATAGCACCTGAGCCTGGTATGTAGAGGCATCATTGGTGTAGAGAGTGTGGGTATCAGAGTCGTAATGCCACTGTGAGACACTGTGGTAGCCTTTATAACCGTTCTCGTGGAGATATCTATCTACTTCGTGATATGCACAACTAAGATAGCGACGTACATATGCATCACCCGCGGCATCAAAAATCATATCATAGGTCATCTGACCACCTACCCAGTCTGATGCCCAAGACCAGTGGTCGGGATCCTCGCCGGTGGTATCGTGGAGATACATAAAACGCTCCTCAACATCCAATATCTTTGTTGTAAGACGCTCATAGAAGAGTTCATCATTAATAGCTCCCTTCTGCTCTCCAATGAGCGTAAGTATGTAAATCATCTCGCTACGACCATCCGACCACTCATCATCATCAGGAATCAAAGCACCCTCATATGAGGTTACATAATTTCCATCATCACCCTTGCTAACATCCACACCTGAGATATTCTTAATACCTTTCACATCTCCTAAACTTGCGTTGCAACCAACGGCAGCAACCAAGCACAACGCAATGAACAAAATCTTTTTCATAGTAGTATAGTTTTAGGTTATTATATCATCGTTTCGTTATTGCAAAGTTAGCATATAATATACCGCTCGCCAAATTTTCGAGCCAAAAGTTTTTCCGCGTTGGCATTAAAACAATGCTGATTATCAATAAGTTACAAAGGTGATTTTTGCGAGTTTTTCATTGTATTGATAATCAGCGAGTTACAAGCACAACAATATAAACCATTGATATTCTACAACTTAACACACATCAAAACACATCACCCAACAAAAAAACATCCCCGGGACAATGCCCAGGGATGTATAATATTCATCACCTATGAAGTCGTATAACAAGAGTTAGCCTTAGGCGCACAAAGACCGAAAAACCGGAGTTTACTGAGCGTAAATGAGGATTTTGAGGTCGAGTGCATTTGTTGATAGAAGAGTGCATATACAACGCTCGGCAAAATTTGAGACGATGGGCTGTACTTAGGCGTACTGCCCATTGGTGAAAATTTTGTTAGCGGCAGTAGATGCGCTGTTATATCAACAAAGACGCCAAAATAACATTGTTAGGCGGCTTCAAAAATTAGTTCAAAGTTGGAAGGAATGAATACTCCTTACCATACTGAAGGTGCTGCTCAACGTAGTTAGCAGGGTAAGAGATCTTAACGTCCACAACCTCGCCAGCCTCATTTGTAACAAGCTCATACTCTGGGTTTACGAAACCACCGTAAGGCTCGATGTTGAGAGCAGTGTTACGTGCGATAACCTCAGCGTGAAGCTCAGGGTTGATCTTCACTGCGTAAGTCTCGATAAGCTCCTTACAAGCCTCGTAGTCACCCTCAGACTTGATACGCTGTACCTCGTAGAGAAGCTCGCCGAACAACTCGCGAAGCTTCACGAAGTCGTTAACAACAACGTATGTCTTGTCATTCTGCTTTACAAGCTCGATAACATTCTCAGCCTTACCCTTCTCGTAGCACCACTCAGCGATAAGCTTACGGTTACGCATGTG
>JAGBUS010000062.1 GCA_017630735.1 Alistipes sp.
ATATATAAAACTTTTTATTTTCATTTTTTATTGTATATTTGCACCTTGAAAGAGAATTTTTTAATCTAAAATAAGTTATAAACTATGAAGAAGTTTTTGGCGCTTATTGCGCTTGTTGCTGTTGCACTTACTGCGTGCGACAAGGGTAACACTGAGCCTACGTACAGCTCTAAGATTGAGTTGAACAAGAGCGAGGTGACATTCGCTAAGGGCGGTGGCGAGGAGATTGTAACATTCATGCTCGTTAACGGTCAGGGCGGTAAGGTTACTGCAGAGGCTAATGCTGAGTGGCTCACAGCACGTGCAGAGTTTAACTCAGAGGTAATTATCACTGTAGAGGCTAACGAGGGTGATGCTCGTGAGGCACAGGTTGTTGTTAAGTATAGTGGTGCTAAGGATGCCATTATCACTGTGAAGCAGAAGGCAGGTAACGTAGAGTTCGACGAGGAGTTTGCTGCTAAGCGTTTTGAGGGTCAGTACTTCGGCTCTGGAAACTACTTCGTGACACTCTCGGACATCGGTCTTGCGAAGAATGGTAATCACCAGGCTAACGGCACATACTACATCTTCGACTTCTACGGCAACACTCCAAGCGACGAGGAGTACCCTATGTTGCCTAACGGCACTTACACCTTCGACGCTGCGAACACCGGTGCTAACGGCACATTCTCGGATGAGAATAGTTGGTATGGTGTAACCAACGCTGCGGGAGAGTATGACAAGGCTAAGAGTTACAAGAGCGCTAAGGTGACTGTCAAGGATGGCATCTTCGAGGCTGAAATCGAGTTCAACGACGGCACTATGCACCGTGTGGTGTATGAGGGTGACCTCACAGCGGTACTCGACGACACTACGCTCACTGCGGATACCACAATCAACATCGAGGGTGCGGAGATTGTCGCTACGAACTATGGTGACTTGTACGAGGTAGGTATGCAGAACTGGTACATCGAGGTTAAGAAGGATGACAAGGTTATCTTGCTCGACGTCTTCTCGGCATCTACGACAGACCCATCGGGCGTATACCAGGTGTTGTCGGGTGCGGAGTATGCCAATAAGTTCATCCCAGGATTTATGAATGGCAGCGCGCCTGTAGGAGCGTGGTATGGCTCTGTCTCTAACGGTAAGTTCAAGGTTATCGCGCCTATGGTAGACGGCGTTATACAGATTAAGGTCTTGGGCAACACCGCGACTATAGACTTCGGCGTATGGGACGATGGTGGGAACCTCATCGACGGCTCTGCATCAGGAGCATATAGCGTTGGCAAGGCGGAGGAATAATTAGTAATTACTCACTACTCACTGAACACAATATCACATTATAAACCTAAATAAACTATTATGAAAAAGCTATTTTATTTGTTGTTAGCGTTGCCACTCTTCGTAGCGTGTACAGAGAACAACGAGGAGCCAAAGCCAGAGCCACAGAAGAAGGCTCAGTTGATTCTTACCTCTGACGAGGTTATGAACTTCAAGGCAGAGGGTGGTCAGGGTCTTATCGACTACACTCTCGTAAACCCACAGGAGGGCGTAGAGTTCGCAGCACAGTGCGAGGCTGACTGGATCTCAGACTTCGTATTTGGCGAGGACATCACATTCGTAGTTGCAGCTAACGAGGATGAGGATCGTGAGACTAAGATCACTATCACTTACGCTGAGGCATCTATGGAGGTTACTATAAAGCAGGCAAAGAAGGCAGAGGAGCCTGCAGCACCTGCTATCGTTATCACATCTGAGAACCCTATGGAGTTCGACATGAACGGTGGTATCGGTACTATCACCTACACTATCGAGAACCCTGTTCAGGGCGTTTCTCTCACTGCAAGCGCAAACGTAAACTGGATTTCACAGGTTACTGTACAGAGCGAGAAGATTATCTTCCAGGTTGCTGCTAACACTGGCGCAGCTCGCGAGGGCGTTATCACCGCTACTTACGGTATGCTCGAGGAGAAGATTACTGTTAAGCAGGCAGAGTACGTTGCTCCAGCTCCTGTATTCACCTTCAACCCAGCAAGCTTGGAGGTAAGCTTTGAGGGTGGCGCACAGAGCGTTGCTTACACTATCGAGAACGCTATCGAGGGCGCAGAGGTTGTTGCTACTTGCGAGGCAGCGTGGGTATCTAACCTCGTTGCTGCTAATGGCACTATGACCTTCGATGTAGCTGCTAACGAGGAGTCACTTCGTCAGGCTATCATCGTTTTGACTTATGGCGACTACGCTTTTGAGTACGTCGTTAAGCAGCTCCCTGCAAACTACAACCCTGGTTTGAACTACCTCGCATTCACTGTTGTTGAGGCCTGGGCAGACCTTAAGGAGGGTGGTCACGTATGGAACGTAACATTCGTTGAGCACGACGACCTCTTGGGTGATATGCAGACTGTTATCAGCTTCTACATTGAGGAGGCTAACGTTCACAGCCTTGTTTCTGGTTCATACTCATCAGCCGAGGGTACTATCTTGCTTAACAATGCATCACACAACGGCTACTCTACTTACCGTGCTAACGCATCGTTGGCAACAGATATCTCGGATGCATCGTTTGTTGTTGCCGTAGATACTGATGCTCAGACTATCTCATTCGATGGCTCATTCCAGGCAGGCAACGACATAGTAGCATTGAGCTACAGCGGCGCAGTACGCGGTATGGACCTCACAGGTAACACCTCTAACGAGGTTAACTGCACAGAGTGGAAGCGTTTCGACAAGAACTATCAGGATACTACCGAGTGTATCTTCACTGGTAGATCATCAGACAACGCATTGGAGATTATGTTCCACATCCAGCACTCTGGTGGCACTAAGGTTATCCCTGCAGGTACTTACGAGGTAGCTCCTTATCAGCAGTTGGGCGATGTGTTGGCTAACTCTTCTACAGTTACCTATAACTCTGTTAAGGGTTCTTTGAGCTCTGGCTCTATCACTGTTACTCACTTGCGCGGACAGTACCTCTTCGAGTTCGATATCACTGATGAGTATGGTCGTCGTTTCACTGGTAGCTATGCTGGTGAGCTTGGTAATGGTGGTGTAAACCCATAATAGATTGTACGATAACCATATCGCGGCACTCAAATGCCGTGAATGAAACGAGGTGTGCTCCGTAGTGGGCACACCTCTTTTTTTGTTGTATGGGGGGAATTTAAGGAGGTTAGGGAGGATAAGGAGCGAGAGGGGATTTATTGTCAGAGTGGTACAGATGTGGCGATGACATGAAAAAGCCACCGATGGGTAGTACTTGGCGTACGTCCCATTGGTGGCGTTGACTGAAGCGTCACAGATGTGCCGCTATCACAATAAATTATTATTCCCACTCAATTGTTGCTGGTGGCTTTGAAGAGATATCATACACTACGCGGTTAACGCCACGTACCTTATTGATAATCTCGTTAGAGAGACGTGCAAGAATCTCGTATGGGATATGTACCCAGTCGGCGGTCATACCGTCGGTAGACTGCACAGCACGGAGTGCCACGCAACGCTCGTAGGTACGCTCGTCGCCCATAACACCTACAGACTGCACTGGGAGCAAGATAGCACCTGCCTGCCAAATCTTGTCATACCAGCCTGTCTCGCGGAGGATGTCGAGGTAAATCTTATCTACGTTCTGCAGAATCTCAACCTTCTCGCGGGTAATCTCACCGAGGATACGGATAGCGAGACCTGGACCTGGGAATGGATGACGGTTGATAAGACGATCACTCATGCCCATAGAACGACCTACACGGCGTACCTCGTCCTTGAAGAGGAGGCGCAAAGGCTCAACAACCTTAAGACCCATCTTCTCAGGAAGACCACCTACGTTGTGGTGTGACTTAATAACAACCGCTGTGCCGTTAACCTGTGCTGACTCAACAACATCAGGATAGATAGTACCCTGACCGAGCCACTTTACGCCCTGCAACTTCTTAGCCTCCTGCTCGAAGACCTCAACGAAGTCGCGACCGATAATCTTACGCTTAGTCTCAGGGTCGGTGACACCAGCCAAGTCACCAAGGAACTTCTCAGAAGCATCCACGCCCTTGACATTGAGACCCAAGCCACGGTATGAGTCGATAACCTCGGCAAACTCGTCCTTACGCAAAAGACCTGAGTCCACGAAGATACAGTACAAGTTCTCGCCGATAGCCTTGTGCAACAACATAGCTGCTACAGAAGAGTCTACACCGCCTGAGAGACCGAGGACAACCTTATCGTCGCCCAACTTCTCGCGCAACTCCTTAACTGTGCTCTCAACAAAGCCTGCTGGTGTCCAGTCGCCTGCGCAACCGCAGATACCCTTCACGAAGTTCTCGATCATGGTGAAGCCCTCCTCAGAGTGGTACACCTCAGGGTGGAACTGGATACCCCATGTCTGCTCGCCAGCAATGCGGTAAGCAGCACATGCTACGTCCTCAGTAGAGGCAATGATATCGTAACCCTCAGGGATAGTGGTGATGGTATCGCCATGGCTCATCCACACCTGTGACTCAGGTGATAGACGCTGCATAAGCTCGTCGTCAGCCTTAACAACGCGCATCTGCGCACGGCCATACTCTCGGCTTGGTGATGCCTCAACCTTACCACCGAAGAAGTGTGCAAGATACTGAGCACCATAGCACACGCCCAAAAGTGGCATCTTACCCTTAATAGCATCGAGGTTGAAGCGTGGAGCATCCTCCTCACGCACCGAACGTGGCGAGCCAGAGAGGATAACGCCACGCACCGACTCATCAAGAGCTGGAGGGTTGTTGAATGGGTGAATCTCGCAATAGACCATCATCTCACGAATGCGTCGTGCGATGAGCTGCGTGTACTGCGACCCAAAGTCTATGATTATAATTTTGTCCATAATATACGTTGTATAAGGTGAAAAGTGAAAGGTGAAAGGTGAAAAGTGTGGTGTCTGCGACGCTTTTTTAAACTCGCGCGAAGCGCACCTTACTTTTCAGTTTTCACTTTTAACTTTTCACTTTGTTTCTTATTCGCCTCGTGAGTAGTTAGGTGTCTCCGACGTAATAGTAATGTCGTGAGGGTGGTTCTCAGTTACACCGCTCGATGTGATGCGGATGAAACGTGCAGTCTGCAATGTGTCGATATCCTTAGCACCGCAGTAACCCATACCCGCACGGATACCACCTACCAACTGGTATACAGTCTCAGCAAGCTTACCCTTGAAAGGCACACGACCAACGATACCCTCTGGCACGAGCTTCATAACATTAACCTCGCCCTTCTGGAAGTAGCGGTCTGCAGAGCCAGCCTTCATAGCGTCGATAGAGCCCATACCACGGTAAGCCTTGAACTTACGACCATTATATATAATAGTCTCACCTGGAGACTCCTCAGTACCAGCGAACATAGAACCTACCATGACGCAGTTACCACCAGCAGCCAACGCCTTAACGATATCACCAGAGTAGCGCAAACCACCATCAGCGATGATAGGCACACCTGCCTTCTTAGCCTCAGTGCTTGCAGCATAGATAGCTGAGAGCTGTGGCACGCCGACACCTGCGATGATACGTGTAGTACAGATTGAACCAGGACCGATACCAACCTTGATACCATCTGCGCCATTCTCGCAAAGGTACTTAGCAGCCTCGGCAGTAGCGATATTACCACAAACAACATCGAGACCTGGGTATGTAGCCTTAATCTTCTTCAAGAGATCTACAACGCCCTTAGTATGACCATGTGCAGAGTCCAAAACTACAGCATCTACCTCCTCAGCAACCAACGCAGCAACGCGGTCCATAGCATCTGGAGTGATACCGATACCCGCAGCTACGCGCAAACGACCCTTAGAGTCCTTGCATGACATTGGGTTATCCTTAAGCTTTGTGATATCGCGGTAGGTGATAAGACCTACAAGCTTGCCATCGTTATCCACAACAGGAAGCTTCTCAATCTTATTCTGAAGAAGCACCTCGGCAGCGAGCTTAAGGTCAGTATCGTGAGTAGTCACGATGTTATCCTTGGTCATAACCTCCTCAATCTTACGCTCCATATCGCTCTGGAAACGGAGGTCGCGGTTGGTTACGATACCGATAAGCAAGCCCTTCTCATCCACCACTGGGATACCGCCGATTTTGTTCTCCTGCATAAGCTGAAGCGCATCGCCCACGGTGTTATCCTTGAGGATAGTAACAGGGTCGTAAATCATACCGCTCTCTGCTCGCTTAACACGGCGTACGTGAGCCGCCTGCGCTGCGATAGACATATTCTTGTGGATAACGCCGATACCGCCCTCGCGTGCCAAAGCTATCGCAAGAGTAGCCTCCGTAACGGTATCCATAGCCGCAGAGACGATAGGTATGTTCAAAGTGATATTTCGAGAGAATCGAGCAACTGTCGACACCTCGCGAGGAAGAACCTCAGAATAGGCTGGTACGAGCAACACATCATCAAATGTGAGACCTGTTGGCAGTACCCTTTCATCAATAAATGACATATCAGGTAAATTTAAGGTATTACATTTTTTTGTTGCCTACAAAAGTAATAAAAATTTATGGAAAGTACAATACCTATATAAAAAAAAGTATAATTAAGAGTGTAAAGTTCAATACAAACCTATTTTTATATTAAATTATTTTACCTCAACACTTGACAAAGGGGCTTCAATATTGTATATTTGTACAATAAAGTTAAATTATTTATGAGACAAATTATTAATTTTTTATCTATCGCGGTAGTAGTAATACTGCTACTACTTGGCAACAACGCCCTACACAACGAGAATCAGCGTCTTAGGGCAAACAACGAAGCACTAACAACAAAGATGCTACTCTACCGCACAAAGCACAATAAGTCTGCCGCCTCGGTAGCGGAGCTACGCCTAACAATTAGCGAGCTACGAGAGCAACACGCCGATGCAATAAAGGAGATAGAGGCACTCAACATCAAACTACGGCGTGCAGATAGCTATGCACGTAGCATTAGTGAGACGATTTTTATAGACACGCTTATTACAGAGGTAAAACAGCGAATGGGTGACGACTCCTCCGACATGCGCAGAGTGACTTACGACGATAAATGGTTGCGTATTGCAGGACTTATATGGAGCGATAGTTTACGCCTTGAGATACACAGCATAGACACGTTGCATCAGGTAGTACATCGTATACCGCGCAGATTCTTGGGCATCCCATTTGGCACGAAATATCTTCGGCAGGAGATTGTCTCCTCGAATCCTCACACCACACTGATTTACAGCGAATATATAAGAATAACCAGAAAAGGAAGAGATAGATAACCAAGGGTAAAATTCACCGATTGTTATCTATCTCAACAGTTAAAATAAGATTGCTCGCTTAGAAAGCAAATCCAGCCTTTAACAAAGCATAGTGACGCTTTGTTGTTGGATTAAAGGTATAACCCAACTGGAGTGGCAACGACACACTGCCCACCTCAAACTCGCGAGACAAAGTAACGCTAAGGTTTGTGACATTGAATCCCTGAGGCTGATTATCGAAGTCGAGAGTATAAGCACCGTCAACCATCTTACGTGGTCCTGCCATCCAGAAAGGACCTGTCCAAGGTGCAGCACCCGCTACAATCTCCATATCGAGGATATCGCCGAAAGGCTGTGTATAAGCAACCTCGAAGTATGAAGAAAAGGCACGACGAGCACGTGAGCCATCCTCGTTATAGTGCCAGTCAGAGGCATGGAGGAATGTTGTTGCCCAATGTAGGCGCAAACGCTCAAAGAATGTATAGTCGATGGTAAGCGTAAGGTTGTGTGCCTCCTTATCGAAGAAACTCTGAGAGCCGAAATCTGGACCTACACCGCAGAACACGTCATAGATAGTCACTGACAAATTCTCATGGTCAAAGCCAAGGAACATATCAAACTCCTTATAGTCGCTGAGTAGTGAAGCATTACCCCACAAGTTGATATAGAACTTACCATAACCGAGGGTTACTGATGGCTGGAATGATGGGTCGAACATATTACCTGTATACGACTGGTCATAACCACGCCACATATAGTTTGATGCGAGGTCAATACCACCCTCCCACCAGAACTTCCACTCGGCATCATCCTCCGACTCTACCGCTACAGGCTGTGTCTCAGGTGATAGTGTCTCTGGCTGTGCTGCAAACAATGGCAACGCGACGCATAGCGTCACTGCAAACATAAATATTCTCTTCATTTCGGTTTCTTTGGTTTATTATTTAATTGGTTATTTTTAGGGAAATTCCCTACTTTTCAGTTTTCAGTTTTCACCTTTCACTTTTCACTTTTTAGAGTAATGGTGGCGACGCTTACGGAGTTTTATCTTCTTACGGTAGCTATCGACCTTACGCCATACACCCCACACAAGTAGAACGCTGAAGAATACGATAATACCGACAAGCATGCCCGTAGAGAGGTTATCACCCTTAACTCGCGACCACATCTCAAGCATCTTATCTGTTCTATCACCTGAGTCATGCATAACGCCAGAACGCTCAATGACGCTACGATCAGGGAACAACACTGGGTCTGCAACGACAGCCTCAGAGCCTTCGATAGGCTCGCCATCCTCTCCTACAAAGAAATAGCTAAGGTCGCAAACCTCTGGCTCTGAATAGCACAAGTCCTCCAAAGCATCGAAGACCTCCTGCGTTGCAACAACACTGACATATCCCGTTGCATCCATATTACGTATGGCATTATCGGGCATACACATATAGTCGATGAAGTAGCGCGCAGCACGCAAATTACGAGCATACTTAGGGATTACCCAACCATCAAACCACACAATACTACCCTCCTTAGGGACCTCGTATCCAAGCTCAACATCCACCTCACTTGCCTCATCTATAGCCCACACTGCATCACCGCTCCACATAAGGTTTATCCACGCCTTCTCCTGCGTCATCATCTCCTTACCGAAGTCAGCCTCCCAGCCTGCGACAAGCTCCTTCATACGTTTTAGGTAGCTCTCCACCAAGGCGATAGACTCATCCGAAGAGTCGTACATTAGCTCGTGGATAGTGTCAATATCGAGCGTTTCATCCTCACCCAATGTACCATTTTCGCGTGCCTCAAGAGTTTTAGCATAAATGAGCATAGGCGAATAAACATCACGAAAGGCATCCTTAACAAAAATCTTATCCTGAAGTCTCTCGTCGAACATCAGCGACCACGACTGAGCCTCCTCCTGAGTGACATACGCCTTATTGTAGAGTATACCTGTAGTACCCCACATATAACCTACTGCATAGTCATTAGGATCGACACCCTCTGGAGTCTCAAGCAATGAGAACTGCTCCTTAATATATGGCGATATACAGCCAAAGTAGTTGATATCGCGCTCCTCAATCTCGGCTTCAAACTCAGGAGTAAGGATAGGCAACACCATATCGTTACGAAGCATACGCTCGATGATATACTCCGAAGGGCACACAACATCGAAATCTGCTTCGCCATTCTCAATCTTTGCGAGCATAACCTCGTTGATATCAAATGTTTGATAGATAACCTCCACCGTCTCGCCGGTCTGCTCCTCATACCAAGTCTCAAATTCAGCGAGCAACTCCTCATCGATGTAATCGCCCCAATTGTAGACCTTAAGGATACGCATACGCTTCTCATCGCCATTGCAGCCAACAAGTAGCGCAATAGCCATCATCAACGCTACGCCTTGTAGTATGTTATATATATACTTCATTATCTTCCTGTGCTTATTACGTTATTATTCATCTTCTCTGCCTGACGTGCCTGACGACGAGCACGCAAGTTCACCACTACCAACAACACCAAAACCACAACAAGGATTATTGTCGACAAGGCACGTAGCTCAGGGGTTAGACCACCCTTACGTGCATCAGCATAGATATATGTAGATAGCGTCTCCAAGCCGTTGGTACCGTTGGTAAAGATGGTAACTGCAAAATCATCAATAGAGAGTGTAAAGGCAAGAATGAATCCTGAAATCATACCTGGGCGAATCTCAGGGATGATAACGCGACGCATAGCCTGCATAGGTGTAGCTCCAAGGTCAAGTGCCGCCTCGTAAATATTTGGATTCATCTGTGTAAGACGTGGCATAACGCTAAGCACAACATAAGGAGTACAGAAGGTTATATGCGCAAGTATTACGGTTGTATATCCCTGTGTAATACCCAATGAGATAAAGAGCAAGAACAACGATATACCTGTGATGATATCAGGGTTTAGAATAGGAATATTATTCACAAAGTTCACCGCCTTACGCTTGCCATAACGGAGATCATTGATACCTATAGCCGCCACTGTGCCTAAAAGAGTAGATACCGTAGCTGCAACAAAGGCAATGATAAAGGTGTTTTGAATAGCGTCTATCAACGAGTTATTCACTCCGCCCGAAAAGAGTGACTGATACAACTCTGTTGAGAAACCTGTCCAGTTTCCGAGCACCTTAGACTCCGTAAACGAGAATATCGCAATAATCACAATTGGCGCATAGAGCATCACCAACAATAGAATTAGATATATGTGAGATAGTCGTTTCATAAAAATTATATTTTTAGGAGAAAAGTGGAAGGTGAAAGGTGAAAAGTGTGATGCGCTTCGCGTAAATTTAATATGCGTCGCAGACGCCCTACTTTTCAGTTTTCACTTATTCCTTTTCACTTACTAAAGCAGTGTAGCATCACCCGTTCCCTCATCTGACGTAGCATCAGTAAAGAGCGAGGTAATACCTATAATAATCAACATTATAAGCGACAATGCTGCACCATAGTGCCACATACCGTTATTAATATTCTCCTGGATAGTAGTACCAAAGAGCTTGATATTATTCATCGTGAGTAGCTCTGCAATGGCGAAGGTCGATATCGTAGGCATAAAGACCATCATAATACCGCTCACAATACCTGGCATAGAGAGAGGGAACACCACACGTGTGAATACCTGACGTGGTGTAGCACCCAAATCCTCGGCAGCCTCGATAAGCGATGGGTCCATCTTCTGCAACACATTATAGATTGGATAAATCATAAATGGCAAGAAGTTGTATACCATACCGAAGATAAGCGCACCCTCACCAAGTGGCAACCTCAGAAAGTCGAATAACGCCACCGTAGCCAAAGTACGCACCAACACATTAATCCACATTGGCAGAATAAAGAGCATAACCACCAACCTCGCATTCGAGGGCTTAAGCTTAGTAAGCACATAGGCTGCGGGATATCCCAACACCAAGCATATAATAGTGGTGATAAGCGCGATACCTATCGAATAGATAAACGTATTAGCAGCCTCAGGCTGATTGATAAAACGCTCGAAATTCTCCAACGAGAAGCCTCCAGCCTTAGACTGAAAGGCATAGAACATAATCAGCAACAAAGGCACAACGATGAAGATTGCCATAAAGATGACATACGGCAAACTCCACACACGCCTACGAGCCAATATTTTCGATATACGTTGTCTCATAGATTACTTTATCTCATTGATAGTGATATTATTAGGCGCGATTTTGATTCCCACCTCATCCAAATCCTCCCACACATCGTGAGTATCTACATAGATTGTATCACCCTCATCGGTACGCACTGTAAGATGATAGCGATCACCCTTATAAAGGATAAAGCGGATGGTACCCCATGACTTTCCGTCATCTGGGTCATCGGTAAGCTCCACACTTGAGAAGCCAAACGACACATCCACCTTCGCACCAGGCTCGATACCCTCAACCGCCTCACACTCAAAGCTCTCGCCGAGCATCTCAACATGTGTAGCATCAATTAGGCGACCCTCAACATGGTTCTCTGTGCGCTCCTTGCGCATAACGTGGATATCGGCAGGCTTAATCATCATACCTACCTCGCTACCTACCTCGAAGGCATTGTAGTCCTGAATCATTATCTCGTAGCCATCAGGTGTCTCAACAAACATCTCATAGTGTACACCCTTAAACGTGCAGCTCTTAACCTTACCTGTGAACATCGCAGCCTCAGCATTACGGATGATATATACATCCTCTGGACGGATAACAACATCCACCTCGACATTCTCACCAAAGCCCTCATCAACACACTCGAACTCCTTGTCCATAAACTTCACAAGGCGATCACGCACCATAACAGCATTAAGGATATTACTCTCGCCGATGAAGTCCGCAACAAAGGCATTGCAAGGCTCATTATATATATCCGTTGGAGTGCCAATTTGCTGAATCTTACCCTCGTTCATAACAACGATAGTATCCGACAAGGTAAGTGCCTCCTCCTGATCGTGCGTTACATATACGAATGTAATACCGAGCGTGCGGTGCATCTCCTTAAGCTCCATCTGCATATCCTTACGCATCTTTAGATCGAGAGCTGCCAAAGGCTCATCAAGAAGCAACACCTGAGGACGGTTGACAATAGCACGCGCAATAGCCACACGCTGCTGCTGACCACCTGATAACGACTGTACATCACGGTGTTCATAGTCGGTCATACCCACCATCTTCAGAGCACGCTTCACACGCTGCTCTATCTCCTTCTTATCTACCCTCTGCAACTTAAGACCGAAGGCGATATTGTCGTATACGTTGTAATTTGGGAAAAGAGCGTAACGCTGGAATACGGTATTTACAGGACGCAAGTGTGGTGGCACACCCGTCATCCTCTCACCACCAATAAGAATCTCGCCTGATGTGGCAGAATTGAATCCTGCAAGCAAACGAAGAAGTGTGGTCTTACCACAACCCGAAGGTCCAAGAATTGTTAAAAACTCGCCCTTACGTACTTTCAAACTAACATCATCAAGTACCACCTTATCTGGAAAATTTTTGGTGATATTCGATATCTCAATGATGTAATTAGAGTTCACCATTAAGCAAAAAAGTATTAGTAGTTATATTAATATTACACTATCTGCAACTCCCAAATGCTCCCTTTTGGGTGCATAATGGGAATATACGCGACAAATATATAAAAAATTACGATTATTTACGTATCTTTGTGGATATAAATTTAAAATTTATAGTTGATATTATGAAACTACGAAACATATCCATCGCTATTTTAGCGGCTCTGACAGTTGGATGTAGCAATTCCAACATTACAACAAACAATGAGATAGCCACTGGCGTATCATACGAACTTGCGCAGGAACGCAAAGCCAATATCTCTGATATTCACTACGATATATGCTTCGTAATTCCACAAAATTCAGACGAGGATGTATCATGCGATACACGCATAACCTTTACGCTAAAAGAACGTCAGGATGTGGTCATCGACTTCCGCGATACGGAGCGCATACAAGATATCTTTTTCAACAATACAGAACATCTTGCCTACATTGACGTATGGAGCAAGTGGCTTAAGAATGAGCATATCGTGATACCTCGCGAGGAGGTGATTATTGGAGAGAACACCATACATATCATAACTTCAGTAAGCAACCAGTCGCTCAACCGCAACGAGGAGTATCTCTACACACTCCTTGTTCCCGACCGTGCGCGCACACTCTTCCCATGCTTCGACCAGCCAGACATGAAGGCAACATATACCCTAACACTCATTCTCCCTAAGGAGTGGACAGCAGTATCAAACACTTCCATTACAGCAAGCCACGAGGGAGATGAAGGTTATCACGTGGTTGAGTTTGCCCCAACTGAGCCTTTGTCAACATACCTCTTCTCTTTCGTTGTTGGAAAGTTAGAGAGCAAAACGTATGACGATGGCACACATCGCTTTACCGCCTACCACCGTGAGACCGACCCTAAGCGAATCGCTCAACTGGACGATATGTTTAAGGAGGTGAAATACTCTATCGAATGGTTGGAGGAGTACACTGGTATCAAGTATCCATTTGCCAAGTACGATTTCATAATGTTGCCTGGATTCCAGTATGGCGGCATGGAGCATACAGGTGCTACGCTTTACAACGCCTCGCAGATGTTCCTTAGCGACAACCCTACTCTCGACGAGAGACTACGCCGTTCATCGGTCATAGCACACGAGACTGCACACATGTGGTTTGGCGACTATGTTACTATGCGCTGGTTCAACGATGTATGGACCAAGGAGGTATTTGCTAACTACTTTGCAGCACGCATCGTAGAGCCACTATATCCCTCTATCGACCACCGTCTCAGCCGCCTAAAGAGTTATACTATAGCATCGCTCTCGGAGGATCGTACTGCAGGCTCAACGCCTATACGCCAAGACCTTGACAATCTGCAAAATGCAGGTCTTATCTATGGACGTATCATCTACAATAAAGCCCCAATTGTAATGGATAAACTCGTGGAGATAATGGGCGATGAAGCCTACCGCAAGGGCATACACGACTACCTAACAACCTTCGCCTACGGCAATGCCACATGGCGAGAGTTGATAGATATTTTGAATAAGTATACCGAGGCTGATTTAAAGACGTTTAGCGAGGTTTGGGTACATAGCAACTCTATGCCTATCGTAGAGTGCTCAGGCAATGGCAATCTACTTACAATCGCCCAGCGCGACCCTCTTGAGCGCGGTCTTTGTTGGCGACAGAGCTTCACCATTCGTGTAGCATACTCAGACGACACAACGGAGGATATAGATATTACACTAAATGACGCATCCACAACCCTAAAACTTGACAAGGAGATTGCCCATATCATCCCTAATGTTTGTGGTCGTGGCTATGGACTTTTCACACTCACTGAGGAGGATATCAAGTGGCTATTAGAGTCGTTACCATCAATTAAAAATGACCTCGCACGCGAAGCTACACTCATCAATTTACACGAGCTATACAAATGGAGTTATATAGATGATACTCAGTGGCTTGAAACGTTGATTTCAGCCCTACATAATGAGCACAACTACCTTATCGGTTCGACGATATGCGACTACCTCTATGAGCCTCTTGTGATTCTCAACAATCACACTATTGAGGAGCAGCTTTGGCAAGAGACAACCACTCATACAATTACTTCACTACGACGCAAACTATTAACCACGCTTGCAAGTGCTACGACATCTCCTGCCGTCATTGAGTCTATATATAATTTATGGAAAGCGAATGGTGCAACTTGGCTCTCTGCAGACAACACCTTCACCTCACTCAACGAAAGTGATGCTATCTCTATCACATACGAACTTGGCATACGTCTACCAGAGTTGCAGCCAGAAATTATCGCAACACAGCGCGCCCGCATAACAAACCCCGACCGCGTGCGCGAATTTGACTTCATTGCGCGAGGTACATCGTCAAGCGTGGCAGAGCGCGACGCTCTATTTAATCTCCTTCTCGACCCAGCGGAGCGTCGCACAGAGCCATGGGCTGCTACCCTCCTAAAACTCCTCAACCACCACACTCGTCAGGAGGAGGCTTTAAAATATATCTATCCTGGTCTTGAGGAACTTACGGAGGTACAACGTACTGGCGACATATTCTTCCCTGCTAATTGGTGCAAGGCACTTCTTAGCGACCACCACAGCCCTGAGGCACGCGAGATTGTCGAACGTTTCCTAAGCGATAACCCCGACTACTCTAAGCTCTTGCGCTCGAAGATTCTGCAAGCAGCACAATAGAATTTAAATAACAAAGGGTATAGCTATGGAAAGAAAAATCCTTGCTATACCCTATCTTACTTTTCTAATTACGATGCAATAACTGCATACTTTCATCGTTATTTATACGAAAAAAATTGTTAATGAGAGTTATGCAGAGTAAGATTTCGAAGAGCCTTGAGGCTATCATTAAAGAGACAACATTACGACTAAAGCAAGACAACACAACAACCTCCTACATCGACAGACTCATAATAGAGACACTTACAGAGGAGGGGCACTTCGCGACATGGCTCCTTAAGGAGCTTATTGGCGATAGCGGAACAAGAGTGGTTATGCGACGTGTAGCACAAAGCATCATACACTCACCCATTATTGAGACTGCGCCACCAGAAGCACGCTTCACACACATGTGCGCGACATTAAGCAAGGTATTATCTCCCAAGCGAATATCCACCGCCCATGCTCTATTCTATGCGACATCTGACAGCACCACAGCCACCTCTCATGAGCTACGTGGCTACGGAATAAAGAGCGAGGATATACTACATGCAATAGACAGTGTCGTAGAGTGGAAGATACGTCCTGCACTTGAAGAGTTAGTGATTATATCTCGCGATATAAAGCCATCGTAAAGCTTATACAATACTCAATAAAAATCCCGATAATGGAGTGTTTAACACCATCCATTATCGGGACTTATTAGCTAAGCAAAATCTGCCTTATTGCAATAGACTACTTGCTTTTGATATACTCGTCAATAGCCTTAGCTGCCTTACGACCTGCACCCATAGCAAGGATTACTGTTGCTGCACCTGTAACGGCATCACCACCAGCAAATACTCCTGGACGAGATGTAGTACCAACCTCATCAGCCTCGATACAACCACGACGATTGATGTTAAGACCTGATGTTGTAGAGGCGATAAGTGGGTTTGGAGATGTTCCAAGAGCCATGATAACAACATCACAGTCGATAGTAAAGTCTGAGCCAGCCTTCTCCTGTGGTGAGCGACGTCCCGAAGCATCAGGCTCGCCAAGCTCCATCTCCACACAGTTGATACCCTTCACCCAGCCATCCTGAGTGCCGATGATATGTGTAGGATTAGTAAGCATACGGAACTCGATACCCTCCTCCTTGGCATGGTGCACCTCCTCCTTACGTGCAGGAAGCTCTGCCTCGCCACGACGATATACGATAACCGCCTCAGCACCAAGACGCTTTGCTGTACGCACAGCATCCATAGCTACGTTACCACCACCAACAACTACAACCTTACGACCTACATAGACTGGTGTATCGTTATGCTCAGGATCCCACGCACCCATAAGGTTTACACGTGTAAGGAACTCATTTGCCGAAAGCACACCATTGAGGTTCTCGCCATCGATACCCATAAAGCGTGGAAGACCGGCACCTGAGCCTACAAATACTGCATCGTAACCCTCCTCATCAAGGAGTGAATCGATAGTCATTGTACGACCGATGATAACGTCTGTCTCGAACTTAACGCCGAGCTTCTTAACCTCGTTAATCTCACGTGCTACAACTCTATCCTTAGGCAAGCGGAACTCTGGGATACCGTATGACAATACACCACCCAAGCGGTGCAACGCCTCGAATACATCTACCTTATAGCCCAACTTTGCCAAGTCGCTGGCACATGCCAAACCTGCAGGACCACTACCTACAACAGCTACACGATGACCATTAGACTCAATAACAGGAGCCTCTGCCTCATCAGCATGCTCCAATGCCCAGTCACCAACAAAACGCTCAAGCTTACCGATAGCAACTGGCTCACCCTTGATACCAAGGACACATGATCCCTCACACTGCGACTCCTGAGGACATACGCGACCACAGATTGATGGCAATGAGCTATCAACATGGATAGTATCAGCCGCAGCGCGGATATCACCCTCAGTAAGGTGATGGATAAATGTTGGGATGTTAATATTTACAGGGCAGGCTGCAACACAACGTGGATTCTTACAGTTAAGACAACGTGTAGCCTCCAATGATGCCTCCTCCCAGTTATAACCATAGCATACCTCCTCAAAATTTGTGGCACGCACCTTTGGATCTTGTTCGCGCACTGCAACGCGTGGTATCTTATTCGCCATAACACTTGCAATCTTTATGTTCGTGATTCTCTACTGCATTTCTCTCCTGTGTGCGGTACATAGCCTGACGACGCATAGCCTCATCAAAGTCTACCTTGTGACCATCAAACTCTGGTCCATCAACACACGTAAAGAGTGTCTTG
>JAGBUS010000063.1 GCA_017630735.1 Alistipes sp.
CGTCGATAGTGCAGTCCAAAGCTACAGCCTTACGGAACTCGATGTGACCCTTAGTAGTATCGAAGTGTGAGTTACCTGGGATGATGTCACCAGCCTTTACAAGGTGAGAGAACAATACGTTCTCAGCAGCACGGCCCTGGTGTGTAGGGATAACATACTCAAAGCCAGTGATAGCACCGATAGTCTCCTTAAGCTGGAAGAATGACTTAGAACCAGCATAAGCCTCGTCACCAGTCATCATAGCAGCCCACTGACGGTCGCTCATAGCACCTGTACCAGAGTCTGTCAAACAGTCGATATATACCTGCTCTGACTTCAAGCCAAAGAGGTTGTAGTGTGCCTCCTTAAGCCACTGCTCACGCTCTGCGCGTGTGCTCTTCTTCAATGGCTCAACCATCTTAATTCGATACGCTTCTGCAAATGGGATTTCCATAATTGTTAGTTTTTTTAGGTTATACTTAATATTAATAATTTATTCTTTTATTGTTATGCGTTAATAAGTAAAATATAGTTATTTACACATTAAACGGTACAAAGATATATAAAAATATGGTCAATTGCAACTAATTACTTTAAAATATTTTTACCGTTTTTGTTCGTAAAAACCATATAATTATTTATTTGCAACAAGAAGTTCTAATATCTGAACAGCGTTAAGTGCCGCACCCTTTCGGATTTGGTCTGCAACGCACCAGAATGTCAAACCATTCTCATTACACAAATCTTTTCGTATACGACCTACATATACAGGATCTGTACCCTGCACAAAAAGTGGCATAGGATAGCTCTTTGCTGCAGGCTCATCCACAAGCACAATGCCCTGAGCATTAGCAAAAGCCTCGCGTACAGCATCTACAGATAGCTCCTCCTCGGTCTCCACCCATATTGCCTCAGAGTGTGCGCGAAGCACTGGCACACGTACACATGTTGCAGAGGTGCGGATATCAGAGTGCATAATCTTGCGTGTCTCATAGAACATCTTCATCTCCTCCTTGGTATAGTCGTTATCCTGGAAGACGTCGATGTGTGGTATAAGGTTATAAGCAAGCTGATAAGCAAACTTCTCAACCTTAGGCTCACGACCCTCAACGATAGCACGGTGCTGCTCCTCAAACTCCTGCATAGCCGTAGCACCTGCACCACTTGCTGACTGATATGTAGCCACATGAACACGCTTAATATGTGATAGGCGTTCGATAACAGCCAACGCCACAACCATCTGGATAGTTGTACAGTTAGGGTTTGCGATAATGCGACGTGGCGCATTGAAGGCATCCTCGCCATTCACCTCAGGCACTACCAATGGCACATCCTCCTCCATACGGAAGGCACTTGAGTTATCAATCATAAAGGTACCATGCTTTGTGATGGTATCCGCAAACTCCAACGATGTAGAGCCACCTGCCGAGCAGAGTGCAACATCAATATCCTTGAAGTCGTCATTATGCTGAAGCTCACGCACTACGATATCCTCGCCACGAAACTTATATACAGAGCCTGCACTACGCTTTGAGCCGAAAAGACGCATCTCATCAATCGGCATAGGATGATTCTCCAAAATAGAGAGGAACTCCTGTCCTACGGCACCACTTACACCTACTATTGCTATTTTCATAATCTATCTTTTTTATTTTTATTAACTTTGATTTAATATAGGTAATTTATCTTTTTTATTACTAATTACTAATTAGAAAAAGTCCTCTTCACCGCCAAAGAAAATATCCTCGCCTTGATCCATCACCTCCTCGCCCTCGGTGATATCTATCTCGCAACTATAGTCTGGCATCTCATCCGAACGTTCAAAACGATCGGTGCGCTCAACACCCAACGAGCCATTATCGTATATCTTCTTGAGGAACTTACCTGCAATAGGCAGCGCGATACGCGAGCCATCGGCGTTGTAGGTGAAATGTATACCATTCTCCTCACCACCAACCCAAACACCCATAACGAGGTTTGGCACAGCACACATAAACCACGCATCAACATTGTCGTTCGTAGTTCCTGTCTTAGCCGCTATCTCAACATCGTCAAATCCGAACTCATATATCATACGTCGAGCCGTACCCATAGTTACTACACGCTGCATCATCGTTATCATCGTATATGCAACACGCTTAGATAGAACATCTTCTGTCTTTGGCGTGAATGTAGCCAACACATTACCCTGACTATCCTCGATACGTGTAACAAAGATAGGGTCTATATGGACACCCTTATTCGCAAATGTCGAATATGCCGATGCCATCTCAAATGGATTACTATCATACGAGCCGATACATAGCGCAACCACAGGATCAATATAGCTACGAATACCCAAGTCGTGGATAAAGTCAGCGACAGCCTCAGGACGCTTTGCCTGTTTCATAATCCATGCCGAATAGTTGTTACGGCTATTAGCCAAACCCCAATATAGCGGATGAACGCCTGTATACTCCACATCACCAGCCTCCTTAGGTGACCATATACCTGCAGGTGTCTCGATTGATACAGGCACATTAGGGACAGGAGTACAAGGTGTTAGTCCAAGGTGGTCGATAGCAAATGTATAGATGAATGGCTTTGCTGTAGAGCCTACCTGACGCTTACCCTGCGTTGCAGCATCGTACTTGAAGAAGCGGTAATCAGGACCTCCGACATACGCACGCACATATCCCGTAGTAGGGTCAACAGCCACTATAGCACCACGCATAGTCTTCTTATAATGTATAAGCGAGTCACGAGGAGTAATCACCGTATCGCGCATGCCTTTATAGGTGAATATAGACATCGCAACAGGAGTGTTGAACGAAGCCTTAATATCACTCTCCGAAGCACCCTCCTTTGCCATATTGCGCCATCTCTCTGTTTGGCGCATAGACTGCGCTATCTTCTGGTCAGATTCTGCCTTATTAAGGTCAGGGAACAACGAGCCACCACGGCTCTTAATCTGCGAGTTCATTCGTGGCTGCACAACCTCCGCCATGTGCTCACGGAACGCATCCTCGGCATATTTCTGCATACGAGCATCAACCGTAGTATAAATCTTTAGACCATCACGATAGATATCGTACGACTCACCATTTGCCTTTTTATTCTTGTAGCACCAGCCATATATAGGATTCTCCTCATACTGCTTCACAGCCTGCTCATAATCCCACTCCGTGTAGTAGTTTTTACGCTCTGGCTCCTTTGCCATCATCGTACGACGCACCATCTCGCGGAAGTATGTTGCTGAGCCCTCATTATGAGCATCTGCAGCACGACGATAACGAGTAAGATCTATAGGCAACTGCTTCAATGAGTCTGCCATATCATCACTAATAGCTCCTGCCGCCGCCATACGGTCAAGCACCGTATTACGACGCTCACGAGCACGCTCATTTGGCTCGCCACGCTTCAACGGCGCGTATGTTCCTGGGGCTTTCACCTGACCAGCAATAACCGCAGCCTCCTCAATAGCGAGGTCGCAAGGCTCCTTACCAAAAAAGTTATTAGCAGCAGACTTGATACCGAAGTTCGAGTTCGAGAACTCTACGGTATTAAGATACATCGCCACAATCTCCTCCTTGGTGTAATTATACTCAAGCTGCGTAGCAATCACATACTCCTGAGCCTTAGCAGCCAACGTACCTGCATTACCTTCAAGACCCTCCTTATTACGACGTGTCTTGTAGAGGTTCTTTGCCAACTGCTGCGTAATGGTACTACCACCACCTTGACCCGACTGGCGCAAGATTACAGTTCTAATACCAGCACGTGCCGTAGCCTGAAAGTCGATACCAGGATGGTCAAAGAAACGTACGTCCTCAGTAGCAAGGAGTGCTGCAACAATCGTAGGGAGCTTATGTCCATCAATCTCAAGCCACTTTGTATGGTCTGCAGGGAATAGGTCCTCGTACGACAAGTATGTACGATTCTCTATAAAGTAGGTACCCAGCACCTCGCCATCCTCAGAGTATATTTGAGTTGCAAGATTAGTCTTTGGATTCTCCAACTCCTCGAACGTCGGCATAGGACCTAAAATCTCAAACCTTGCCATAATAAAAAGGCTTGACAGTGCGATGACTCCTATAAACACCACACTCCACATCGCAGTTATAATCCACGATCTTAAACCTTTCTTACCCTTTTTGTTATCCTTATTCTTCACCATATTTAGGTTAGTTTTAATTCCTTACTTTTCACCTGTCACCTCTCACTTTTAACTTAGAACGGTAGTCCTAAGCCAAAAGAGAAATACCATTTCTTATCCTGAAACGGAGCAAACGACATCTTCTTATATAACGAGAATGTTGCCGATATTGTTGCTGCATCGGGCATAGAAACAATATTAAAGTCTACACCAAGATCCACACCCGCAGAGCCTATGTAGTTTCTGTTCATAAAGAACTTACCCTCGTCATTAACACCCTTAGGCTTATCGAACGACGCATAGTCTACACCCACATTCACTCGTAAACGCTTGAAATAGACGACACCAGGCCATCCACCATCGGGATACCACACTGGAAGTGCATAGTTCAGCGAGGTGGCAATATAGTTATCGTTCTGTATCTCGTATGAGGAAAATCCTCGTGGTAACAGACGTGTAGACTTAAACGATAATCCCGACAACACTACATCGGACTGAAAACCACCCAATGATGTTTGATAGGATGCTGCCAACGACAGCGAGTGATGCTTTGCAAAACCTGGAGTATAGAGCTTACCATAGAGCACCATGAGGTGACCCATAGTATTGGTCGCAGGATTCAGTGTATAACTACCCGATAGTACCACACCCCACGGTGGCAAGAAATCGCGATGCGACTGACGCACCAAATCCTGGAAACCTACGCCAAACGACAACTGATGTACACCCTCCGAGTAACCGACATAACGCATATTGGTAACCTTGAAGTCCTCGAACTCCAAATCACGGACATTAGCCACCATACCATTGGAGAAGTTCCACGAAGAGGATAGCACCAATTGTCGCGTGTGATAACCGCGCTGCATAAGTATTGGCAGAGTAGCACCAGCACTTATTGAGTAGTACTTACCAAGTGCCACATCAGGAGAATACTCAAGTCGCTGCTCCTCGGTGTCGTACGTAGCAATCTTATATATCTGCTGACTACCACCGTATGTACCACTCACCCAAAGATTTACACCCAATCCATTATATCGCAATGTACCCTTATACACTGAGCCTTCATTTGGATTCCACCCCCATGTTAGGAAGCCACCAAGCGTTGACAACAGATTCTGCGACATCACCGTAGCACCAAGGTTAAAGGCGATAGATGACTCCTCAACAATGGCATAAGGATCATAGGATGCAGGAGCCCAGCTATGGATATTAAAGGCGTGACCTACACGTGAGAAAAGCTTTGGTGGAGTCTCACTCTGTATCTTCTCAGCAACAACATTGTTATAGCGTACTGTATCGAGGTTTACCACTCCCCATGGCTTGCTCTCTGGGAGCATAATCTTCGGAGGATGTGGTGCATACTTAACCTCAACAGCATCATTTACCGACTGCACGGATGGCATATATCCCCTGCGGTCATAGGTTGTAGCGACAACAAGCGAGTCGCCATAAGGCTCAGGCTGGAACGAGCCATAACGCGATGCAGAGAGGCGATACTCCTTGCCCTCCTTAAGGTCAAAAGAGTGCACCTCATCACGTCCCGAAGCTATAGAGCCAAAATAGAGCTTACCACCTTTAGCTCTTAGGTCGCTAAGTGTGGTATATGCTGAACGTGTTACGCGCTCAAAGCCTCCTCGCATAAGGCGTGCTATGTGCATTCCATCGTCATCGGTAATGATAACATAGATAGCATCTGTAACATCATCCCATGCCATACCATGTATCTCGCTACCATAAGGCAGCTCTGTGCGACGCTCTACATCCAACGCTCCATTCACGACGACGGTATATAGACCATCCGCAGCATACTCCACCCACGCAATGCCATAGCCTTGTGTAGGCGTTGGATATAGCACATTTCTATGCTTAGGCATGTAGGTTGGCACACCCTTGTCGATATCCATATAACATAGCTGCGAATATACCTGCTCAGCAAATAGAGCACTCTGACGTGACTCTGTCCACCATACTCGTCCCGTACTACTTAACGCAGGACGCGATGATAGATATCCAATCTTAGCCACCTGACGCTGAGTGCCATTAATCGGATCGACAGCCACAAAAGCCGTTGTCTGATCTAAATCCTCCTTCAAATATAGCACTTCGCCACTCTCCAGTACCTGAGGATATGAGAACGTCGTATACGACGTAGGCTCCGACACTGGGATATATTCCGTTGTCTCCTTAACCTGCGCAAGAGGTGCCCAGTGATAGTATAACGTATGGAAAGTATCATAAAATAGCTTCGCCTCCGAAGATCCATAGAGATACCTTAACACCCAGTTACTCGAGATAATCATATATGGTCGACGCGAGGTCAACTCAGCAACATCATCACCCATAATACGTCCAAAGCGGTTATATCCGTGGCGCGACATCAAATAACCGAGGTTATAGTGATTGGGGATATAATCCTTGTACGAGCCACAAAACCATTTGTCATGGTTTCTGAAAGCATTAGCCACATTTCCATAGGCTCGATAAGGCATCGTGAAGGATGGCTGCAAACCTCTACCAAATGTAGACATCTCCGTCTCAGTCATCACGGCGTCACCCTCCATCATCCATAGAGGCATAAAGAGCAAACCTATAGTCGAGCCCTGCTGACCAAGAATATAGCTCAATGCCTTTACAACACCACGATTGAGGTTGTTATACTGCACCGCATGACGATACTCATGCGCTATAAGCTGCTTAGTCCACGGCATTGAGTAGCCATTAACCTCAGGCGTTGAGAGGAATTCCACACGTCGTGGCATCCACATAACAAGACCATTAGACCTGAAGTTCGAGGGGTGTACAACAAAGGGGATAGACATCTGAGGATGGCGATAACCATAGCTGATATCATCCTTTACGGCATCAAGATAATACATCATTCGCGACGCCACCTTGCGAGCCGTGTCGGGATATACCACACGATACTCCTCAGCCTTCATCTGTCGCCATTTGAAAGAGGGAGGATCAACGCCCCAACTATAATATTGCGCAGTGAGAGGCTCGGCGGCAAAAATACCACTGAGTATCAATATAATAGCTATTATAAATCGTCTCACCTGCATATATACATATATAATTCGGACAAAGTTACTAAAAAAATGCCAAATGCACAATAGTAGCTATCCCCACAACACTAAACTGAAAGGAGCGAAAAAGAGTTGAAATAGGCATAACCAATATCGGCATTAACAGCCTAACACTTTCAATATAGTTTAAAAATATTCTTTATGTCGAATCGTTAGTTTGGCGTTTTATGCCGTTCATCCATAAAAAATGGCGATTCATACAAATTACGCCTGCTTTTCAGCTCCATTTACCAAATATTTCCTAACTTTGTTAGAAGTGAAATCATGCAAACTAAAATAAACTACAAATGAAAGCTATGAACAAAATGATGAGTGAAACAATTTCTCACTCAAACTACAGTGCTCCATATATGGAGGTTGTAGAGATTAATGTCGAGCGAGGCTTCGAGGTATCGGGAGATATCTTCGGCTTAGGTGATGGTACAAGTTACGACGAGGAGGACGTAGTCTGGTAGCCAATGTTTAACCACGTAAAAGCAACAATGAAAATGAGAAAGTTTTGGAACTTAATGCTTGCTGCAATGGTTATCTTTGGTGCAGCAGCATGCAACGACGTAAACGTAGAGGTTGTTACTCCAGAGACAGGCTTGTCTTTCGAGGCAACTATCGAGACTAATGAGACACGTACCGACGTTATCTTCAACGAGGAGACAGGTAAGTGGGACACTGTATGGACTGGTAACGAGACTTTGACTGTTAAGTCAGGTTGGGACGTATACGACTTTAAGAACAGCGCAGAGGATAAGAATCACTTTGTCTGCACTAACGACGGCGTTAAGAACTTGATTGGCAAGAGCGTGACAATCTTCTTGACTCACGACGCTGATTACAACACCTTGAATAGTAAGATGGGTAAGGCTGGTGGCAACATTGAGGCTACCGTTGATTCGTTCAACCCTGCTGAGGGCGTAAATCTCCAGGTTAAGAGCGCCTTCTTGCGCTACTCATCTGATTATGAGGTTACCCTCGATGCTTCAGCACAGATATTCGACTATAATGGTCAGCCAGGCACTACCATCACACTCCCTGCAGGTGAGGATGTGTGGGTGGCTATTCACACTGCCGACAACGTAACTTTGAGCTACTCTATCAACGGCACATTGTGCAAGGAGAAGACATTGAGCCTTGAGGAAAAGAAGATCTACAACCTTGGTGAGTTGGGCTTGCCTTATGCAGTATCTGCTAAATGGGGCATCGCAGGTGCCTTCAACGGCTGGGCTGCTGGCACTCCAGAGCCTATGTATGAGGTAGGTGATATGCTCGTAGCATTCAACCTTACAAAACTCAACGGCGGCTTCAAGTTCGTTCAGGGCAAGGTCTGGGATGGTGCTAAGGGCAGCAAGGAGACTGGTGCTGTAGCAAGCGGCGAGTGGTTGTACTCTGGCGAGAACGACATCAAGACAGCTGACGCTGCGGCATACGACGTATACTTTGCTCCTGCACGCTCTATGTACTGCATCGTAGCAGCAGGTAGCGCAGCTCCTGAGATTCCTGAGGTTGAGCCTATCACTTGGTCATTGGCAGGCTCGTTCAACAACTGGGGCGATACTCTTATGACAGCTACCGAGACTGCTAACCTCTTCGTGGCTAAGGGCGTAGCACTTAAGTCTGGCGACGCGATTAAGGTTAAGGACTCAAAGACATGGGATACAAGCTATGGTGGCGGTATCACCAACCTTGAGGCTAACAAGTGGATGAAGGCTTACTTCAATGGCGCGAACATCGTTGTTGCTAAGAGCGGCTCATACGACGTATACTTCGAGTATGCTGAGGGTGCAGAGTATAGCAAACTCTATCTTGTTGATGCAGAGGGTGACTACACAGTAGCTACCGAGCAGACTGCAAACGGCACACTTGTTCCAGATGGTGGCGAGGAGCCAGAGCCAGAGCAGCCAGAGGTAGTAACTCCAGGTCAGACTACAGAGTGGGCTCTTGTTGGTGCATTTAGCGGCTGGGCAGATAAGACTATGCTTACAACAACTGTTGCAGATGTCGTAGTTTTGGAGAACGTTACAATGAAGGCTGCAGAGGGCTTCCTTGTACGTAAGCCAAAAACTGAGTGGGCAGATAAGTATGGTGCAAGCTCAGTGAACTACATCAAGGCTAACCACTATATCACAACTGCGAAGGATGGTACTGATATGTGTCTTGAGACAGATGGCACATACGATATTTACTTCAATATCACTACCAAGAATCTATATGTTATGGTAGCAGGTACTGACTACACCGAGGCTACAAAGCAGACCGTGAGTGGCGAGGAGCCTAAGCAAGAGGAGCCAGAGGTGACCGAGAAGGTTGTTTACCTCATGCCTAACAGCAACTGGAAGAAAGACAACGCACGTTTTGCTGCTTATTTCTTTGGAGGTACAACAGGCGAGAAGTGGGTAAGCATGACAGCAGTTGGTGATGGCACATACGAGGCACACCTCCCTGAGGGTTACGACTACGGCTGCAACATCATCTTCTGCCGTATGAACCCATCAACAACAGCTAACAACTGGAACAACAAGTGGAATCAGACATCTGACCTCAAGACCCCAACCGACGGTAAGAATCTCTATACCGTTAAGGCTGGCACTTGGGATAAGGGTGGCGGTACTTGGAGCGTGAAATAATCCCCCATAATCCTATCTATTTGCTGCTCGGTGCTTCGGCATCGGGCAGTTTTTTTGTATAAAATTTGCGTAACAGAGCAAAATATCATATATTTGTAATGGTAATATACTGATATTTAATCGATTTACAGCATACAAAGAGTCGTAACTTATTGGGGGGGGTAGTTACAAAGATTATCTAAACCACAGCCTAACATAGCGACATTGCGACAAACAGAGAAACAATAAAACAGAGATAGGATGGATACGATTCTCAAGATTGAAAATGTGTCGAAGAGTTACACTGGACACAAAGCCCTCGACGATTTATCATTGGAGGTACCTCGTGGCGCAGTATATGGACTGCTGGGTCCTAATGGCGCGGGCAAGACTACATTGATACGTGTCATCACGCGCATAACAATGGCTGACGCAGGACGTGTGCTCCTGGATGGCAAGCCACTGAAGGCGGAGGATGTGTTTCACATTGGCTATATGCCTGAGGAGCGCGGACTATACAAGAAGATGCGCGTGGGCGAGCAGGCGATATTCTTTGCACGCCTAAAGGGTTTGAGCCGTAGCGAGGCAGAGCGCAGACTACGCACATGGTTTGAGCGATTAAACATCGCCGACTGGTGGGAGCGCAAGGTTGAAGACTTATCTAAGGGCATGGCACAGAAGGTGCAGTTTATAGCCACTGTAGTTCATGAGCCTAAGCTCCTGATTTTCGACGAGCCATTCTCTGGCTTCGACCCCATAAATGCCAACCTGCTCAAGGAGGAGATTCTCGGACTTCGTGACCGTGGTGCTACGGTGATATTCTCAACACACAATATGGCATCGGTGGAGGAGATCTGCGACCACATAACCCTTATCAACAAGTCGCGCAACATACTCTCAGGCTCGGTAGAGGAGATACGTCGCACGGCTGGAGGTAATAACTTCGAGGTGTTGTACAACGCTTCGGAGGAGGCATTCATGAGTGCTCTCGGCAACTTTGCCACACGCACCACCGAGAGCCGTGGCACAGTGGGAGGCTACACTCAAACACGCATCCACATACCTAATGATGAGGATGTTCGTGGTGTTATAGCAGCACTTAACGACCACTGCAACCTCCGCTCATTGAACGAGGTAATACCGTCGATGAACGACATATTTATTCGCGCCGTAAATGGCACTTTATAACACTAAAAACTTACGACAATGAAGAATATATACCTTATAATATCGCGCGAATACCTTGAGCGTGTACGCAAGAAGTCGTTTATCATCGTTACGCTGCTAATGCCACTATTCATGATAGGCATGATGATAGCACCGACACTGATGATGCTATATAGCACCAGCGACCAGAAGCAGGTGGTCGTAATAGACCGCTCAGGACTTATTGCCGACAACCTATGCGAAACACCAGAGGTAACGTTTATTCGCGAGGATAGAATGTCGAAGAGCGAAGCGTGCAACATCTACAACGAGGAGAGTGGCATATTCGGCATATTATATATTGGCGAGACCATCGAAGACCGTGATTCTGTGCAACTTATCACCAATAGCTCATCATCTATGATGTTCGAGCAGAACATTGCAGCACAGATTGAGAGTATCGTGGAGCACGATAAGCTAAAGGCATACGACATTGACAACCTCGAAGAGATTCTCGCAAGCATCGAGACAAACATCGACCTCGCGACATACGTTAACGACGGCAGTGGCGAGGAGGAGAGTATGGAGTCTACATCCTCAGGTGTAAACTACATACTGGGCATAGTGTTGGGCATGATGCTCTATATGATTATCATCCTCTATGGACAGATGGTGCTCACCTCGGTTATCGAGGAGAAATCTTCGCGCGTCATAGATGTTATGGTTACAAGTTGCACTCCGTTCCAGCTTATGATGGGCAAGATTCTCGGCATCGCAGCTGTGGCACTCACACAGATAGGTATATGGGCACTTCTTGTGCTCTCGGCATCTAAGTTCCTCGTTCCTGCGGTATTCTCGGCAGACGTAGCCGCGGCAAACGACATGATGCTTGTTGCTGCGCTCGGCACAATAACCGACACGGGATATCTCGCATCACTCTTTGCCTGCCTCGTCCTCTTTATCCTCGGAGGATTCCTGCTCTACGCATCACTTTATGCTGCTGCAGGCTCGGCGGTAGACTCTATTCAGGATAGCCAGCAGTTTAACTCAATCATCATGATACCTATTATTATATCAATAATTATCATGATGTCTGTATTCAATGACCCTAACTCGTCTATCGCCTTTTGGTCGTCGATGATACCATTCACCTCGCCGATTGTTATGATAGCACGCGTGCCATTCGGCATCCCTGTCTGGGAGATTATCGTGTCGTTGATAGTTCTATATCTGACATTTATAGCAACCACCTATCTTGCATCAAAGATCTTCCGCGTAGGAATCTTTATGCACGGCAAACGCAACACTTGGCGAGATCTGTGGGTGTGGATTAGAGAGAAGTAAAATTCTGATATAAATAATGTAGGCGATGGTGTTGTCATCGCCTACATTATTTATATATAGCCCCCATCATCGCCACCCCTCCAAAGTTCAACGACTCTAAGTAGCCAATCCTGTCGGGTGTTACACCACCTAAGGCGATAACCTTATGGTCGATGATACCCTTGTTTGAGGCGTGGCGCAACTCCTCTTCGCTAAAGCCAGAACGATAACCATGCTTAGAGATACTATCAAAGATAGGACTTAAAAATAGGTAGTCGTACGCTGCCTTATATCTTACAATCTCCTCAAGAGTATGGCAAGAGCGGCTCCTAAATCCGTTATAACCATCAGGAAATGAGGAAACATTGCGGTTTATATGTATACCCTTTAGCGAAAATTCAGAGTATAGTTCTGGGTAGTTGTGAACGACAATCTTAGACCTATATCTCGCATCTAACTGCAACAACAATCTGCGACACTCCTCAACGCTCGACTCTGGTTTTCGGAGGTGGATGATGTCGATGCCACCATCGAGCAGACGCTCTATGATAGCGGCATCGTCATCCGTAACCTTGGGCGTTGTAATAGCAATGTGTATCACTACTTCAACTTTTCGATGATTAGGTCAGCCACCTTCTTGCCCGAAAGGAGCATACCGCCAAAGATAGGACCCATACGAGGTGTGCCACTTACTGCCGAGGCAGCCATACCGCAAACATAGAGACCCGGATAAATCTCCTTCGTGCCGTTTACTACCTCCTGCTCGCCAGCAACAACATCCAACGAACGCTCGCCGATGACATCTCCGCTATCTGTTGCCAGGCGAATACCATTCTTACGCGCTACGGTGCAACACATCTCGCTGTCGTGACCTGTGCCATCTACCACACACTTAGCCATAATGTTGAGCGGATCGACGTGCATGCCCTCACGTAGCACAGGTGTCCAGTTGACCACCACGCCACTTACAACATCATTCTTGAAAATCACATCCTCCACGGAATAGCAGTTAAAGATTGTTGCACCAGCATGAACAGCCTTGTAAAGTAGTGCCGAGGTGCTCTCCACCGAGTCCATAACATAGAGGTGGTCATCATACTGCTCGAAGTTGATGTCAAACTCCTTGATAATGTGCAACGCCTCCTCCTGCACAACAATCTGGTTGAACATCATAGCACCACCCCACATACCTCCGCCAGGAGATAGCTTGCGGTCGAACTGCGCTACCTTCAAGCCCGCCTTAGCGAGATAATAGGCAGCCACAATACCCGAAGGACCTCCACCTACGATTGCTACATCCAAATCCAAGTTACGCTCCAACTTGTTGAAATAGGTACTGATAATACCGTGTGATACATTTCTTTCAATCATAATAATGAAATTTTGGGGTTATTGAAATATTAGGTTTACAATCTCTCTCATCTCCGCTACGGGGTCGTCTGCCGTAAGGATTGAACTGCTTAGGGCAATGCCACTTACTCCGCACTCCATGAGCGCAGGAATATCCTCCCTGCGAATACCGCCTATGGCAACTATGGGGTTATCTATACCATGGCTACGCATCTGTCGGATAATATTCTTGTAGCCGTATAAGCCAAGCGTAGGCGATAGATTTCTCTTTGTCGAAGTTTCACGGAATGGACCACAACCGAAGTAGTCGGGGATAGAGGTTTGCAGATGGTATAGAATATCGTCAAACGAGTTTACCGTGCCGCCGATAATAAAACCCTCACCAAGAATCTTGCGCGCTTCTACGATAGGCATATCACCCTTGCCAAGATGCACTCCGTCAGCACCTATGCTCTTGGCAAGCGCAACATTGTCATCAATAATAAATGTCGCCCCTGCTTCTCTACACATCCTCTGTATGGCAATCGCCGTATTACGCAACTCTCGCTCCTCGGCATCCTTCATACGAAGCTGTATCCAGCGACATCCACCCTCCAGCGCAATGCGTGCAGAGTCGACATAGGAGTAGCTATCGGTATAGTGGGTGATGAACTGTAATTTATGATTATTTCCTCTCATTTGCCACCATTTTTAAAGGGTTAAAACCGTGATTAACAGGACCGAAACCATTGCCCATCGATACATCTGCACCCGATAGTATCGCCTCGGTGACATAGTGCTTCCCCTCCGCAACGGCATCACCTACCGAAAGTCCGCGTGCCATAAATGCAGCTATTGCTGCAGAGAGCGTACACCCCGTGCCGTGCGTATTACGAGTTTGTATTGTCTGCGATGAAAAGATGGTTGACTGCACGCCACTTGGCGACATCGAGAATAGAATATCGCTCTTGGTATCGCCCTCCTCGTGACCACCCTTAAGAAGCACACTCGTCGCTCCATACTGCATAAGATGCTGTGCCGCACGCTCCTTATCCTCGAACGTCGCGAGGGGCATAGCCGTGAGCGTACTCATCTCAGGAATGTTGGGCGTAACAAGGGTAGAGAGTGGCAACAGTTTATGCTTAAGTACCTCTTGAGCATCCTCTGAGAGCAGGCGATGACCGCTGGTAGAGATAATCACCGGGTCGAGGATTACGGGGAGTTGATATTTACGGAGTGCCTCTGCCACGGCACGCACAATACCCTCGTTTGAGAGCATGCCAATTTTGACAACCTGAGGATGTAGGTCGTCGACAACGGCACAAATCTGATCGTAGACCATCTGAGGGTCTATGGCAAGTTGGGAGTGAACACCTAAGGTGTTTTGCGCTGTTATGGCCGTAATGGCTGTTGCGCCATATACGCCAAGCGCGGAGAATGTCTTGATATCTGCCTGTATACCAGCACCTCCCGATGAGTCGGAGCCAGCAATAGAGAGGGCTATTGGATAGGATTTTTTAGAGTTCATACCACTATTTTACATTTATCGTATGCTCAAATAGTGGTACTACTATGTACCTGATTGGGACTCCAAACTTCCAGCGTCAGCATTATCTGTACTGGTGCAATGTGTATAATCTCAGCCACGGCATAACCGGGCACCACCATTCGAGTTCGGTGACAAAGGTAATGAAAAAAATATGGAAAATCCGCACAAAAACCGAGATTTTTTTTGATGCTATCTTAGATAGCATAGCCTTATAATCCCAAATTTAATTTGATGTTAGAAGCTGTGAGATGCGGTTGGGGGTGAGGGTTGGTAAATTTGATGTTAGAAGGTAGTAGATGCAACGCTCGGCAAAAAAAACGAGGAAGGGCTGTACTAATCGTACTGCCCTTTCTCGTTTATTTTTGTTAGCGGCAGCAGATGCTGCCTTATCACATCAAATTACTTGAAGTAGCGATTGTAAAGACCCTCAAATCCCTTACCGTGACGAGCCTCATCCTTAGCCATCTCGTGTACGGTGTCGTGGATAGCGTCGTAGTTGTTCTGCTTAGCAAGAGCAGCGATACGCATCTTATCCTCGCAAGCACCAGCCTCAGCGTTCATACGCTTCTCAAGGTTAGTCTTAGTATCCCATACGCAGTCGCCCAACAACTCAGCGAACTTTGAAGC
>JAGBUS010000064.1 GCA_017630735.1 Alistipes sp.
ATCGGCCATTGCTTTTTGCGTGAGTTTCATTTCGTACATGCGAAGACGAAGGACGTCAATTAGGCTTGGCGCCTCAACGGGATAATGAGCATCGTCATAATCTGCCACAAGATTTGACAAAAGCACTAATTCAACAGAGTGGATATCATCTTCGGGGGTATCCTCTGTTACTAGCGGCAAAAGTTCTTCGATACGAGCCATTGCTGCCTGATACTGTTTTTCTGATTCAATGCGTGTCATACCTCTGAACAATCTTTAATGTTATCGTATTCCTTGTGTGTACCTATAAAACGGATGTAAACCATTTTTATTTTAAACTTAATCAAAGCCACAAGTCGGTAATCATTACCCTTAATATTGAATACAAATCTTTGGTTACCTACCGCATCAACGCTATTGAAGGTCTTTTTAATATCGGCAAATGATTCCCAATTTGCCTTTCCTGTTTTATGAAACCACTCTTCAATAGCGGTTTTAGCATCGGCATGTTTTGTGTAAAACAATACTAATGTTCTGTGTGCGATGATTCTCATTTGGGTTACATTTGGATATGCAAAGATAATACAAAAATTCCCAAAAACAAAATAAAATTACATTTTTTGTATAGAAATAATAAATTTCACATTATAAGCTTCGCTTTTCCAAGATAATACCCCTCCTGAACTGCGGCAATAGTTGCAAGTAGGCAGGCTATCGTAAGGCTATGGTTTAGTTCCAAAATTTGTATCGTCAGGGGCAGGAGGAACAAAAAAGCGACCCTTAAAAGATCGCTTTTGTATAGAGATATAGCATTATGTAACTACTGCTTAGGGATAGAGCTTGCCTTAACCTTGAAGAAATTCATCGAGGAGTTAGCATCAAGAATGCGGTAGTCGTAGATATTACCCCAGCCTGCGGGACGGTCTTTAATCTCGCAATCCTCCTCTGTATCGTTCACCACATAGTTGCGAATCATATCATGCCAGCCATTGATGCGAGCGATAGAGGAGCTGTAGTGGAAGAGGTCATTGGCAGGGTCACACAGTTCATTAAGGGCATCGACATATATCTTACGATAGTCGCTAAACTTAAGAATCTTACCAATAAGCGGGCTATCGTTCGTATTACCCCAATTTAGTGGGTCATGGCGACCTGAATCGCTCTGTACTCCGCAGTTGCTCGATGTACCGAGGGTGTTATCATAGTCAAACGGGATGAAGAAGAATTTGTAGTTATCCTTATCCGACGAGTTGAAATAGATATAGAAGTTGTTCTTATTATTCCAATAGTCATCCCACATACCCACGACAACATTTACGGCATAGGTGCGTAGAAGCAACTCTACATCGCACACCGAGGCAATCCAATCGTGGAACTCCTGCCCCTCAAGGCGTGTAAGGTTCTTTGAGAACTGATACAACTGAGCCTTGGCAGCCTCGAAATTCTCGGTATTGGTCTTAAGCTCGTATGTGTAGTTAGCACCCGATTCATCGTCAAAGTGTACGGAGCTGTTCTTAATATTATTATAGTTTAGATCCGCGCCCCAACGACACTTCCAGAGGTTATGCTTATGGTCGCCAAACAAATCCTTGCGCTTCTTAACATACTTATCATCTATAGCCTCCAACATCTCATAGACGCCATAGTATGCTGGCTTGCTATCGCCCTCGACATGAATCCACAAACGGCAATATGAGCTATAGACTGCTGTCCATATACCATAGCGGCGGAAGAGGTCGTAGCAGTACAACTCACGGCAGTAGGCTCTATCGTCCTTATGCCACTTTAGGTGCAGCTTACGCACATTATGCAACTCGTGGGCATCATCCTTCTGATATTTACGCAAGTTGAGCATAAAGTGACAATGGTGCCAATCGGCATTATTGCGATTATGCATCTCGCCACCATTACCCTCTGGGCGACGACGCGAGGTATTACCCCTAAGGCGTAGACCAGCATCCACAAAATTATGCGTCTCGCCCTTAGACTTAAACTCTGCATCGCAATGTATATAGTGGTTGGTGTCACTATCTCTATCATACGCACTAAGCAACTCGTTCCACTGAGCCTCGGTTACTGTGATGCGAATCTCAGGCAACACCTCCATATCGAAGACCCAATCCAACTCACCCTCGGCAAATGAGCCATCCTCACCACCATTATCACCAGAGTCATCACCACCCTCATTCTCGCCACCGCCATTATCCTCGCCAGGAGTCTGCTCCGTCTGGTCGTTAGGAGGTGTCTCAAGCCCCTCAAGGAACTCCGTACAACCCGCGAAGATAAACACTGCACACAAAATGGAAAGCAAGTGCTTAAAATTAAACTTTAACATCATATCTATAACTTTAGATTTAACACTGCTATATACTCACCACCCTCCGAAACGCCCTCCACGCAATAGCGACAGAGCCGTATAATTATAGGTATAAGTGTTGGCAAAGGTAGTAAACTTTTACGAGTTTAAGCACTATATCTATATATTTTGGCACAAACAGCTACTACAAAAAATGGTGACCACCCTTTCGAGTGGTCACCAACTTATCAAGAGTAGGTATTCTACTTCTCAACCGCGCGGGCTGCATAGGCGATGTTCAACGCCTCAGCCTTACGAAGCTCCTGCTTAACGGCAGTAAGCTTACCTACGGTAGCACCCTCATCAACACGAAGGTTAACAACAATCTCGTTAGGGCCTACACCCTTAGTAACAGTTGTTGCTGAGATAAAGTCACGAATATCCTCAACCTCGCGAGTCTGGTCGTTGAGCTGAATCTTCAACGCATCCTCGCCCTTGGCTGCGCCAAGAGGTTTACCCATCCAAATATTTACAAGATTCTTCTTGTCGAGCTCAGTGATCTCATTAGCCTCTGGCATCTGCACAGATACCAATGGATCTACCTCACGCATCGTTGTTGCTGCCATGAAGAAGAAGAGTAGCATGAACACGATGTCAGGAAGTGAAGAGGTCGACATTGCGGGCACTTCACGCTTGCCCTTTTTTGCCATTACTGCCATAATTACTTCTTTGTTTG